>NZ_JBCNFP010000029.1:0-106783 GCF_050481165.1 Paenibacillus cisolokensis | reverse complement strand
TGTACTTTCGAAATTCAGGGTCAAGATATTTAGTACTTCCAAGGGGAACGCGGGACTGAACGGAGCTCGGATCTTGTTGCCTTCGGCATCGGAGAACGAATTGACAAATACAATCTTTTCCGGTTCCTCGATTTCCCGATACTCAAACTTGCCCCACATCTCGATGCCGTCAGGCGTGCGCATACTGTAATGGAATACTCCGCCCGGACGAAAATCAAGCTTGGCCGTCCCCCACTCGAAACCTCTCGGTCCCCACCATTTCTTGAGATGATCGACTTCCGACCAGACTTTGAAGACGAGCTCGCGCGGCGCGTTGAACACCCGGGTGTACACAAATTCGTGGTGGTTTCCAGGTGTTTCCTTGCTTGTAACACTGCTTTCAGTCATGTTCATCATCCATTTTTAGATGATTTTATTGATCCAAGCAGCTCCTGAATAATATGACAGGCCAGCTGGGACTCCGCTAGTCAAACTATTCCTTGTCGCCACCACGGTGATCCGGTTCTTGTAATTGGCGCAAATATGCCTCCAAATTGTCGAATTTTTCTTCCCACATCCGGCGAAACGTTTCCAGCCAATCGTCCAGTTCTTGAAACGGTTGGGCGCGCAGTTTATAAATCCGCTTATTGGCCACCGGCTGCACTTCGACAAGACCGGCTTCGTTGAGAACGCGGAGATGCTTGGAAGTTTGCGGTTGTCCCAGCTGAAGCCGGTCTGCGATTTCTCCGACCGGCAGAGGACCGTCTCGCAACAGTTCAACGATATCTAACCGATTGGGTTCTGCAAGAGCGCTGAAAGTCGATACATTCATAAGTCATTTTGCTCCTCGAGAATTTCATGTCTATAATATAACCGATAAGGAATATTCCTGTCAAGTAATATTTATCGCATCAGTTTGCCGCAAATGTTCCGATAATGATCAGGTGAAAACAAGGAAATTATGACCTTGAAATGGAAGTAGTTATGATCGATCGAAGCATATCGGATAAACATGGAGGAGGCCGAATGAGCAGCGTTCCGTACACCATAACCATCGATAACGTTATGTTTCAATTGCAGGAAGCCTATTCGTTTGCTTGGCTTAAAAGTCTGGGCCGCGTATTCACCGTATTCGACCGGCAGGATTCGGGAAACATCGGTTTCGGAGTGGAGAAGGGAGGCAGGAAGTACTTTGTAAAGTTTGCGGGCTGCAAACCTATAGATTTCGAGGGCGATCCTCAGGAGGCAGTAGACCGATTAAAGCAAGCGATTCCGTTGTACCATGAGTTGAGCCATCCGGCTCTTATTTGATTGGTGTCGCATTTCCCGGTTGAAACCGGTTATGCGGCGGTGTTCGAATGGTTCGACGGCGAGTGTCTGCATTCGCACTGGTCTTTTCCGCCTCCGGCCAAATACGAGCATCCGGATTCCCCATTCTATCGTTACAAGCGACTGCCGATTGAGAAGAGACTGGCATCGCTGGACGCCATTTTTTCGTTTCATGTACATGTGGAATCGAAGGGGTATGTCGCCGTAGATTTTTATGACGGGAGCATTTTGTATGATTTTTCAAACCATGCGACCCGAATATGCGATATCGATTTTTACAGAAAAGCGCCTTCGGTAAACGATATGGGGGATTTCTGGGGATCCAAAAGATTCAAATCGCCTGAGGAGTTTACTTACGGGGCACCGATTGATGCCAGGACCAATGTATTCACGATGGGAGCCATAGCGTTCGGATTGTTGGGAGGGGAGCTTGACCGGTCATTTTCCAAATGGGAGGCCGGACAGGCGCTCTATGATGTCGCGATGCGTGCCGTCCGACCGGACCGGCCATTACGGTATGCCAGTGTGGCCGAATTCAAGGCCGCTTGGGATGCGGCCCGACCGCCTCCTATATGGACATGATGTGCCACCCGGTTTCGCCTTGAAAGTCCGCGCGGGTGAGTGCTTCACCGCTGATATGCCGGCGGTAGGAAGCGATTGTGCCGTCATGGGCAACGACGTACAGACGCGGCTTGTTCAGCGATTGGCACCACCGGACGAATTCGTTTGCCAGAGCATGAAAGGAGTGGTCAGGCAGCGCGTTGATTCCGTACTGCCAAACATGCTCCGCAAAATGTGCTGCATGTTCGAAATGCGGGAACTCGCGACGGATCGTTTCCCCGGAAAGAGACCGATCGCATGGCAGAGCAAACTCGGGGGGCAGCAGGGGAAACATGCGCGGCCCTACGAGCGGATGGACGATTTTCACACAGAGGACGTCTTCGCTCCAGATCGAAGCGGTCTGCAGGGTACGTCTTGTCGGGCTGGCAATGACCGCATCCGCCGAAGTAAGCGAAAGCGTTTCTTTCAGCTTCGCTGCCTGGCCAATGCCTGTTTCGGTTAGAGCCGGATCGGGAATCTGCAAGCTTGCGGGCGGGCGTACCGTATGCTCGCCTTGAGCGTGCCGAATAAAAACGATTTCCATAAAAAGCCCCCTTGCAATCTTGGCTATTTGTAGTGGGAAACGACACAACATGGACACATCATGGCGAGGTCAAATAGCATATGCGTAGCTTCTGGAGCAGTAACATAATCATAACTGAAAAATGAAATGGAAACATGAAAGGATGACACCATGCCTGACGAAATTACGGTCGAATCGTACCAGCCCGAATGGCCCCTCCGGTTTCAACGCATAGCGCAATTGCTGCGAGCGGAGCTCGGGGAAACAGCCGTTCGAATCGATCATATCGGCTCCACATCCGTCCCGGGACTTGCCGCCAAACCGATTATCGACATCCAAATATCGGTGCGATCGTTCGAACCGTTCGAAGCTATTCGGCTTCCTTTGGAACGCTGCGGTTTCCGGTGGAGGTCCGACAATCCGGATTTGACCAAACGATATTTCAGGGAGGGACCCGGAATGGCGAGAACACATATCCACGTAAGAAGAGAAGGGAGTTGGTCCGAGCAACTCGCGCTCTTGTTCCGCGACTATCTGCGTTGCCATGAGGAAGATCGCTTGGCCTATGCCGAGTGCAAGATTCGCCTGGCCGAACGATACAGAGACGATCGCCACGGTTATGTGGAGGCGAAACGGCCATTTATTTGGAGTATGATGCAGAAGGCGGATCAATGGAGCCAAATGGTCGGTTGGATGCCCGGCGAACGGGATGCTTAGCAGGTATCCAAAGAATGGGGAACATATGAATGAGAAACCGCGAGGAGAATTTAAAAAATAGTAGTAGGAACAAAAGTGAGCCATAAATCGGTTTTCATTGATATGCTGCTTAAAAAAGAACAACGAAACGTGCGAATAGTACGACAGGGTGAATCGTGAAACACTTGCATAATCGAATTGAAAAAATTTGACGCAGGCAGGAGGAATCGAGATGAAAATTGCTCGAAGAATTACGCCGTATTTGTGGTTTGAAACGCAAGCAGAAGAGGCGGCCCATTACTACACGACTATTTTCAACAATTCCAGAGTTGGCAGAAAAACGTATTACGGAAAAGACAACCGCAGGTTTCCCGAAGGAACGGTCATGACTGTCGAATTTGAATTGGACGGACAACCTTTCATTGCATTGAACGGCGGACCCCAATATAAATTTACGGAAGCGGTTTCTTTTGTCGTCCAATGCGAAGATCAGGCCGAGATCGACTACTATTGGGACAAGCTGTCGGAAGGCGGAGACGAAAAAGCGCAAGTATGCGGCTGGCTTAAAGACAAATTTGGCGTATCGTGGCAAGTCGTCCCCGCGAATCTTACGGAGATGATCACCGACCCCGATCCGGAGAAGTCGGAAAGAGTGATGAATGCTTTGCTCCGGACGGAGAAGAAAATCAACCTGCAATCTTTGCTCCAGGCCTACGAAGGGCGATCATAGCCAACGATGAGGAGAGGCTGGCATGCCTCCGGCTTTCCGCAAAACCGGCAAATGGCGGCGGCAACCAATAACACGATATCTGCGCCATTTGGCTTTTATCCTTCGGTCATCAGATGTATAATCATGGAAGAAGCTCGGACGACATATGACCCGGCCGAAGATCGGAGCTATCGAAGGTCGGGTCTTATCATGAGTACGTGAAAAGGAGGGGGGAAACGATGAAGCAACTATTTGTATATAACTGGGAAGTAAGAGATGAATGGTTCGAGTTATGTCGTCAACTTCCCCATCGGGAATTAACAAAAGAACGCGCGGGCGGAGTCGGATCAATTTTAAAAACTTTTTTTCATATCACGGATGTCGAATATAGTTGGATAAAAGCATTGCAAGAAGAACCTGTCCCGGACCCTGATTATTCGGATGATCTGGATTTGGAATTCATACGTCAGTTGTCCGATCAATATCGGGGGGAAATAAAGGACTTTTTAGATCATTGGACAGCGGATCTGGAAGAAAGGCAAATCCTCGCACCATGGAGTAAACATACATACACACACGGCGAAATTTTAAGGCATGTCATCGCGCATGAAATTCATCATATGGGACAATTATCCGTTTGGTCAAGGGAGCTCGGATTACAACCGGTCTCCGCCAGCTTTATTGGCAGAGGGATTAAAAACGATTTGTAGGGGCCAACTAAGTTCAATCGCGCTGGGAGAGAGTGGAATGAACGGACGGATTTTTCAATTGTATGATTATCATATTTGGGCGAATGAAAGAATGATGAATCATCTGAAATCATTGCCGGGTGAGATATTATTGAAAGAAGTCGATTTGGGGTTCAAATCCATTGCGGAAGTCATCGGCCATATCGTCTCCGTCGATGAAGTGTGGTTTTCCAGGATCAAGGAGGAACCTTCGGCATCGCTTGCGAACAAGCAATTTTCCAATATCGAGGAAGCCGGCAATTACATGAACAATTTGCAATCGCAAATTCGTGAATATTTATTATCCGTTCATGATATGGAGAAGAGCGTGACCTACACGAACACAGCGGGACAAGAGTTTCGGAATTCCATTGCTGAGATCGTTCAACATGTCGTGAATCATGGAACCTATCATCGGGGCAATATCTCTACGATTCTTAGACACTTAGGCTACTCAGGTATCCAAACCGATTACATTGCCTATTTAAGAAAGTAACTTTGAATCCAGGGGGGGCGCCTATGAGGATTGGTTTCGTCGTCTTTAACGGGATCACGTTTTTAGACTTTATCGGTTTTTATGATGTTGTAAATCGGTTGAATTGGTTTGAAGAGACAAAAGGAACGACGTGGGATATTTGCGGACTTTCGGAAGAAATATCCGATGAATCAGGATTAACGATTAAAGTCAACCGGATTAAGCCCGACCTGTCTGAATATGATTTATTGTTTGTTCCGGGAGGTATGGGAACGCGAAAACTTCGCTTCGATGAGGAATGTATTTCATGGCTGCGGCAAGCCGGTCAAGTCCAATACATCGTATCCGTTTGTACCGGCTCGCTCTTGCTCGGAGCTGCAGGTTTTTTAAAGAACAAGAAAGCAACCACCCATCCTAATGCTTATGAGCTATTAGAACCGTATTGCAAAGAAGTAGTGAAAGCCCGAATCGTTCGAGATGGGAACGTGATAACGGCGGGAGGCGTTTCAACATCCATCGACCTCGCTTTATATATTGTCGAACTTTTGGTAAACAAAGGAGCGGTTGAGATCATTAAGAAGCAAATCGACTATCCCTATGAAAGGCAAGGGATGATTGAGGTGTAGAGACCGATACCCTTGCCGCGATCGACAAGGGATTTTCGCTACGCCAAGCGCTCGGCGGGCAACCTCACGACTCGATCTTCGACGCAAGCCTCACCTTTTTCAATTTTGACAATGGAGGAAAGCGGCCCCGCAGTATGTATCCCGCAGACTCTTTTGGAAGCCGCACAACGGTTTATGCTAATTCACACATACATCCCCATCGCCCCGTTAAGCATGTTTGTCGATTATTTTTGGTATATGGAAGGTTACAACTCTTTTCATACTTGGGAACGCACTTTGCCGGACGGCTCTGCCGATGCGATCTTCGTTCTTCAAGACGAATCCGTCCGCTTGCTTGACCGGAGAGCGGGGCAGATGGAACCGGGGTATTCCGTCCTGTGCGGCCCGCATTCGGATTATTATGCCATTGATACGGCCGGCGAAGCGACAGTCATCGGCATTCATTTCAAGCCCGGAGGAGCCCGTCCGTTTTTGAAAGAACCGCTGCAGGAGCTTCTGAACAGTCATGTGCCGTTGGATGCAGTCTGGGGAGCAAAGGCGGGTTCTCTTCGCGAGGAACTGCTGGCGGCCCAGTCTCCGGAAGGAATGTTCCGGGTGATGGAACGCGGATTGTTGTCCTTCGCGTGTAGGCCTTTAACGATCCATCCGGCTGTCCGATACGCGTTGAATAACTTGCCGGGCCGTCATGTCATGGAAATCGTTGACCGGATCGGACTGAGCCACCGGGCATTCAACCAAATGTTTAAAGAAACGGTCGGCATGACTCCGAAAGTATACAGCCGCATCCTCCGTTTTCAACATGCGCTTGACTGTATCGCACGCAGTGAAAACATCGTCTGGACAGACATTGCCCTCTCTTGCGGTTACTACGATCAAGCTCATTTTATTAAGGACTTTCAGTCTTTTTCCGGCATCAATCCGAGCGATTACCAGGCAGTACCGGGGAGACACCGCAACCATATTGCACTTTAAGCCAAGGTCAAAAATTTACAATATCCGTTCGCGTATCTTCGTTACAATGATTAACGAGTCTGAAATTTGAATAAGCCGGAGGGTCGACCCATGAAACAGTTCGCGCCTGTCGGGTATCAAAGCGTAACGCCTTACTTCATCGTAAGCAATGCGGATCAAATGATCGAATTCCTCGTAACCGCGTTTTATGCGGAGGAACTGAACCGTCATACGGATGAAACCGGCACCGTCACTCACGCTGAAGTTCGTATCGGCGATTCGGTCGTTGAAATTTCGGAGGGGAATGACCGATTTCCGTCTCGCGTCAATACGCTGCATGTATTTGTCGAAAATACGGATGATTGCTTCAAGCGGGCGTTGGACGCCGGTGCCGAAACGCTTTATGAACCATCGGACATGCCGTATGGAGAGCGCAGCGGCGGTATTGTGGACCCGTTCGGCAACCATTGGTATATCGCAACTTTTACCAAAGGGAGCGGTTATTACGGATGAAATGCGCGGATAGGCACTCGCCCCGCCGGTAGTTGAGGCACACACTCTCTTTTGAGTCGCGACTTGCGCGGTGCGGAAGTCCGCGGCCATACTGCGCGATGCGGAAGTCCGCGGCCATACTGTGCGATGCGGAAGTCCGCGGCCATACTGCGTGGTGATTGTTTGCGGTCATGGAACTTTCGCAGTGATTGCTTGTATTCATGGAGCTTTTGAAAGGTGCAAAAGTGCAGGAATTTACGCGCAAACCGAGCACTGGCGGAGAAATTCCTGCGATTATACAGTTTTTTTGCTCGCCACCGCCGATATTTTGGTAGTTCAGGGTAAAAATGATGTATTTTTACAGGAATTTCATCAAAAAAGCGCTTGGCTAAGGAAAAATGATGTAAAAATGCAGGAATCCTGCAACCATGGTTGCCCGCACCGCGCAGTGTGGCCGCGGATCCCGCACCGCGGTGCGGCCGCGGACCCGCACCGTGGTGCGGCCGCGGACCCCGCAGCGCAGGTGCGGCTGCGGCCCCCGCACCGCGCAATGTGGCCGCGGACTTCCGCACCGCGCAGTGTGGCCGCGGACCCCGCACCGCGGTGTGGCTGCGAACTTCCGCAGCGCAGGTGCGGCTGCGGCCCCCGCACCGCGCAATGTGGCCGCGGACTTCCGCACCGCGCAATGCGGCCGCGGACCCCGCAGCGCAGGTGTGGCCGCGGATCCGCACCGCGCAGTGCGGCCGCGGACTCCTGCGCCGGGGTTGCCGCAATCCCGCACGGCGCACCGCTGCCATTCGCAGCAAAGGCTGCCCAGCTGCGATTCCTATAATCCGTGAAACGCGTTGTGCTGCAGAACGTAACGGACGACATACTTCCCGTCTGCTCCGGTAACAGGAGAGAATACGCCTTTCCCGCAAAGCGATTGCAGGGCACGTACGGACGTGCGATAATTAATACCTAAATGTTTTTCCACATCGATCGGACGCAGCGGACGGGCCAGCGCGTAGGCAAGACGGACGATTTCACGCTCCGCCGCGCTTTTCAAATCGGGAGCGGAAAACTGATAGCGGCTAAGCACCAAGCGCAGAAGCGTGATGCATAGATCGGGACGCTGGGCAACATCGTCGTAAGCAAATGAAATCACTTGAAACCCGATCGCTGACAAAAACGTTTCCCGATTCAGTTCGTTGCAATATTTTTGTCTGTCCATATCGCGGACATGAGGTCCGAATCCTTTAATTTCAATGACCAGCTTTACCGTCGGGGTCAGCCAGACGAAATCGCAAAAATAGGAATGCCCCCGCCAATCCAGCACTTCATATTCCGGGTGCAAATCGTCGAAATTTCCGCGGAGAGGCCACCAAACATTGTGGCAAAACAATTTTTCCGCGGTTTGATGTCCCCGTTCCAAACGGCCTTTTCGTTCTCCTTTCCTTTTCTGTAAATGGTATTGAATCCACTGAGCATGCATGTCCTCGAAATTCATCGCCACGATCACCTCCGGGAAATAAAAAACGTCCCGGCTCCATATCGAAAATGGATCGGGACGTGCTTCGTCTTTTTCCATTATATTGGAAAACTGCCCGCCGGACAACCCGCACAGACGATCTTTTTCTTTAGGCCGGGAAGTTCGGGCCCGTGGGGTGATCCGAGCAGCCCTGCCATGCGGCGAGCAGAGCAGTCCGGGGGCGTGCGGCAATTCGAGCAACCCGGCCATACGGCAAGCCGAGCGGTCCGGCTATGCGGCAAGCCGAGCAGCCGCGTTCAATAACGTATAAACCCGGAATTGTATGGAAAAGATGTTCGCAGCCGCAGACGGCGCATGAAATGATGAAACGAATCGGATAAGGGGAGAAGCAGGTTGGATATGTATCGAAATTGGAAAAAGAATCTTACCCTCTTTCTCGCGAGCCAGACGATTTCGCTCTTCGGGTCGTCGCTCGTGCAGTACGCGATTATGTGGTATATCACCTTAAACACGCAGTCGGGCGTTATGATGACGATCTTCATTATTTGCGGCTTTCTGCCGACCTTCTTTCTTTCCCCCTTCGCAGGGGTATGGGCCGACCGCTACAACCGGAAAAAGCTTATTATGATATCCGACTCCTTAATTGCCCTCTCGACGCTTATTTTGGCGATGTTGTTTCTTATCGGTTACGATGCGCTGTGGCTGCTCTTTGTCGTCTCCGCGGTCCGCGCGCTCGGGACCGGCGTTCAGACGCCGGCGGTCGGCGCTTTTCTGCCGCAGCTTGTGCCGGGAGACAAGCTGACCAAAGCGAACGCGACATACGGCAGCCTCCAATCGCTCGTCATGCTGGCGTCGCCGATGCTTAGCGGCGCTTTGATGACGATGGCCCCGATCGAAACCATCTTCTTCATCGACGTCGTGACGGCGGCCATTGCGGTGTCGATCCTGCTTCTGTTTTTGAAGGCGCCAGTTCATGCGAAGGCGCTAGACAAGCAAGAGATCAGCTATTTCGACGATATGCGGAAAGGCTTCGCCTATATTAAAAATCACGATTACGTGAAAACATTTTTTCTGTTTGTCGCCATTTTCATGATACTGGCCGCTCCCGTCGCCTTTCTGACGCCGCTGCAAGTGACGCGCAGCTTCGGCAACGATGTCTGGCGTCTGACAGCCATTGAAATCACGTTCTCGATCGGCATGATGGCCGGAGGCGTCATGATGGCTTCGTGGGGCGGCTTCAAAAACAGAGTTTATACGATGGTGCTGGCGAATCTGGCGATGGGCGTCTGTACCTTTGCGCTCGGCATTATCCCGGTGTTCTGGCTATACCTCGTCGTGATGGGGATGATCGGCATTGCCATGCCGGTCTTTAACACGCCGTCTACCGTTTTGCTTCAGGAGAAGGTGGAGGAAAATTATTTGGGCCGGGTATTTGGCGTGTTCGGAATGATCACAAGCAGCATGATGCCGCTCGGCATGCTGGTGTTCGGACCGATAGCCGATGTCATCGAAATCGAATGGCTGCTGATCGGGACCGGTGTCCTGCTTGTGATCCAAAGCTTGATCATGCTCGGCAACAAAGTGCTCATTAAAGCGGGAAGTCCGCTTCCGCAGGTACAGGCAGAGGCAGAGGAATAAGGGGGGACGAGATCGCCAACATGATCTCCACGTGGCTACTAAGCTTACGCAACATGCCGCGCAGATCGTGCGGCTCGCCTCCGTAAATGCGAATTTTGCGGACTCCCAGTGCTGCAAAGTGTTTTGCGAGAGATAAGCGGCTTGCCCATCGTTCTATAACTAACAGGTATCGAATCAGACTGTTGACGGAAAGTGTCGACAGTCTTTATTTATGTATATGGGGAAGGCTGTACGAAATACGGCTCGAAATTTCACGAAAAAACACGTTGTTTATCAAAAAATGACGGATTGACTATAAGAAATATTGTGGTATGATTTAAAAGTACTATTCCAATTGGAATTATATTATTAAGCATCTAGCGGCCGACTAGACATACTGGAGGCCCCAATTTAGGTGATCGCGATCACCCGAATTGGGGCCTTATTTTTTTTAAGAAAATACCCGACAGGAGGGCAAAGCAGTGTCTGTTTTGACAAAAGATCAATTATCCGAATTGCTCCTCAAATCCAATTTTCATCGATTTTTAAATATTACGGTGGAAAGCATCTCGGAAAATACGATAACGCTGCGCCTGCCTTTCAAAGAAGAATTTTTGGCGGGGGCAAGCGGAACACATATTCATGGCGGCATCATCGCCTCGCTCATCGACATTGCCGGAGACTTCGTATTTGCCGCGATATTGGGTACGGCACTGCCGACCATCAATATGCGGGTCGATTATTTATCCGCCGGGGGCAGAGAGGATTTGATCGCTTCCGCTCATGTCATTAAACTCGGCCGATCGGTAGGCATCAGCGATATTGTCATCGCCAACCCGGAAGGCAAAACGATCGCCATCGGACGGGGGCTGTACAGTACGGCGGCGGCCGGAAAATCATCTCCTCCGGGCGAGGGGAAACAGGGATGAGCTTCGAATTCGATCATCTCATTCATTACGTTCGCGAGCCGAATGAAGCGATCCGTCTGTTGCGCCAGACCGGACTCCATGCAGTCGAAGGCGGACGGCATGAACAACGGGGGACCTACAATGCCCTGTGTTACTTCGATTTAAGCTACATCGAGCTGATCGGCGTCTTTGACAAGCAGCTGGCGGATCGGAACCGGACACCTCACAGCTTGCTTCATACGATCGCCAATGCTTCCTACGCCGAAGGTTTTGTCCGTCTCGCCATTCGGACCAACCGGATCGAAGAGGATGCCGAACGTTACGCGAAACAGGGATTCGAGGTGATCGGGCCGGTGCAGGGCCACCGCAAAAGGCCGGACGGAAGCTCCGTTCGATGGCAGCAGCTGTACTTGGCGCATCCGGATCAGCGGTTTCCGCTGCCCTTCCTCATTCAGTGGGAGGAGAACGATGAGGAACGAAGACATGACCTCGCGAAACGGAATGTCATTTCCCCTCATCCGTCAGGTATCGTCGAGCTTTCCTACGTCGCTCTCGCCGTTCTCGATTTCCAAACGGCGGCGGATTGGTCGCGGTGGTTCGGCCTTGCTTTGGGTGACGTCGTGACGGACGAATCCATTCAAGCCGTGCCGGACGCTGAAGCTGCACGGCGGGAATCTGAAGTTTTGCAAGCCGGCAGGCGCCGGAATCGTATCCGACGCGCTGGCGGAACGCGGGGAAGGCCCGTTTATGGTCGGTTTATCGGGAGGCTTGAAGCGAGAGGAAGCGCATCTTCTCGGCGGACGTTACCGATTCAACATATAAGGCGCACAAAGAAAAGCATACAGATGCAAGGGGAAAGGTGACATTGACATGAAGGCGTCCAATTTCGGATTGCTGATCGATCAGGCTGTCCGGCTCCATCCCGACAAGGCAGCACTCATCTCCGGGGAACAAACTTGGACTTACGCCGAATTGAACGACAGAATGAACAAGGCCGGCAATCTCTTTAAGTCCTTCGGGGTGAAACGAGGAGACCGGGTCGCCGTCTTCTTCGGCAACGACTTGCGTTTTATTGAAATCATTTTCGGAATTATGCGAATCGGGGCCATCCCCGTTCCGGTCAATGTCAAGCTCGGCGACGACCATTTGGCTTACATCATACGAGACTGCGGCGCGGACGCGATCGTCTTTCATGCCTCGTTCGAGGAAAAGAAATCCCGCCTGTACGAAGCCGGACTGCTCAAGCACTATATCGGGGCGGGCAGCACCTCCTTGTTTCCCGCTCATTCGTATGACGAGCTGCTTGCCGATCAGCCTGCCGGGCTGGCTGTGGCGGAAGTGCAAGCGGAAGACGTATGCTACCTTCCTTATACGTCGGGTTCGACCGGAAAACCGAAGGGCTGCATGCTGACCCACGGAGGGCAGTACTGGATTTCCGAAGCGCTGCGGACGGTGCGCAAAGTCAGCCACGAAGACCGGGCGCTGATCGCGGTGCCGCTGTATCATGCCAATGCGATGGTGAACATCCAGATGAGCTTGCGGGCCGGCGCCTCGATCGTCCTATTGCCGGGTGTCGATCCGAAAAACATTCTGGAATCGGTGCAAACGCACGGCTGCACGTTTATGACGGGCGTCCCGGCCATGTACCAGATGATTCTGGCCTATTACAAGGAAAATCCTCATTACGATTTGTCTTCGCTGCGGTTCATTCTTTGCGGTTCGTCGGAGGTTCCTCTCGAGCTGGTGCAGGAATTGGAGAGGAATTTGCGCGTGGACATTCTGGAAAGTTACGGATTAACCGAAGGCGGTCCGGTCGTATTCTCCAGTTCCAGAGGCGCGCATAACCGGCAAGGGTCTCCGGGACACCCGCTTCCGGGTTGCCAGGTGCGGGTCGTAGGGGAAGACGGCGAAGATTTGCCGCCGGGCCAGGTGGGAGAGCTTTGGGTGAAAAGCCCGGGGGTCGCCAAAGGATACTGGAACCTTCCGGAAGTCAATGCCAGCCGGTTTACGCCGGACGGTTGGCTCAAGACAGGGGACCTGGTTCGCCTGGACGAGGAAGGATACGCCTATATCGCCGGACGGAAGGACGACATGATCAACATTGGAGGTGAAAAAGCCTACCCGAAAGAAATTCAGAACCTGTTATTGAAGCACCCGAACATCGCGAATGTCTGTGTCATCGCCAGGGCGCATCCGGTTAAAGGTCAGGTTCCTGTCGCTTTCGTCGTTCCGACTGAAGATTCGGAATTATCTGCGAAAGACGTCCAAGACTACTTCTTTCAGCACGGAGCCGCCTATGCGTATCCGCGCGAAGTTTACTTCCTGGACGAGCTGCCGTTGACGGGTACGGGCAAGGTTGACCGGACCAAATTAACAAGTTTGTTGAACGAAAACGATGCAAACGCAAATTGAGAAAGGGGTATCTTCTTCTATGAAAGCAGCTCTGATTGTAGAGAATGGAGATTTGAACAACGTTGTTATCGGCGAATATCCGAAGCCGGAACCGCAAGCGGGAGAAGTGCTCATTCAGGTCAAAGCTTGCGCGCTCAACCATCTTGACATCTTTGTCCGTCGCGGTATTCCGGGCAGACAATTGAAGCTGCCCCATATTTCGGGCGGAGACGTGGTCGGGATTGTCGCCGAGTTGGGAGAGGGCGTCACGGAAGTACAAGTCGGACAAAGGGTGCTCATCGACCCGAAAATCCCGAAATTCGGAGCGTTGGGCGAAGATCTGCAAGGCGGGTTGGCGGAATATGTGAAAGTGCCGGCCGGCAACTGCATTCCTTTGCCGGACGATATTTCCGACGAGGATGCGGTTGCCCTTCCGATCGCCTACGGTACGGCGTTGCGAATGCTCGTTACGCGCGGAAAGCTGCAGGCGGGCGAAACGATACTCATCCTGGGAGCAAGCGGAGGAGTAGGCAATGCGGCCGTGCTCATCGCCAAATCGATAGGCGCCACGGTCATCGCCGCCGCCGGATCGGACGAGAAGCTGGAGAAATTGAAAGCGCTGGGCGCCGACTATTTGATCAACTACAACAAGGTGAACTTTTCCCATGAAACATGGCATATTACCGGCAAACAAGGGGCTGACGTCATCGTCGATTATTCCGGTAAAGAAACCTGGCCGAAAAGCATTCTCGCATGCAAAAAAGGCGGACGCATCCTGACCTGCGGAGCGACGACCGGGTTCGAAGCGGTAACCGACCTCCGCTATGTCTGGAAACGCGAAATTACGATCATCGGCTCCACCAGCTGGGAGCGCAGCGATCTGCTTACGTTGCTCGATTGGGTCAGAAGCGGCAGATTGAAGCCGGTCATCGATCGCGTCCTTCCGCTGGAAGAAGCGCGCGAAGCTCATCGTTTGATGGAACAGCGGGAGATTTTCGGAAAACTGATCCTGAAACCGTAATCGAATCTATCAAAAATCAAGGAGTCGCAAGCATGAGTGAGCGTGGAATATTGTGGAGAATCGTTGCCGGACAAATACTCTTGCTGGTGCTGTTTCTCGGAACGGTAGAGGTTGTGGTTCAAAAGGGCATCGTCGGCAGACTCTACCTCTCTGCGCCGACTCAGGTGGTCCAGGAACTGGTCAAGCTGCTCCAGCAAAGCGAAACATTCCGAAATCTGTATGTCACGCTGTTGGAATTCGCGCTGGGGTTTGGCCTGTCGGTCGTCTCGGGATTTGGAATCGGGCTGTTTCTGGTGCTGGTGTCCAGAGCGGAACAATTCTTTAATCCGTTCCTGTCCGCGCTGATGGCCATCCCTAAAGTGACGATCGTTCCGCTGCTGACGTTGTGGCTCGGAATCGGCCTCGTTCATAAAGTGGCGGTCGTGTTCTTGTTCTGCATCTTCCCGATTATTTACAACACCGTAGCAGGCATCAAGCAGACGTCGGAAAATTATCTCAAAGTCGCGCGCGTATTCGAGGCCACATCCTATCAGACCGTCACCAAAGTGATCTTGCCGTCGGCCGTACCTTCGATTTTCGCCGGATTGCGGGTTTCGGCCGGGTCCGGCCTGATCGGCGCTTTGTTCGGGGAGATGCTGGCCTCCAAAGAAGGGCTCGGCAACATGCTGGTCCAATCGACATCGCTTTACGACACGGCCCGGGTCTTTGCGCTCATCACCGTCGTGACCGTCGTTTCGATTCTGATTATCGCGTTTATCAATTTGCTCGAGAAAAAAGTGTTTCTGAGATGGAAATCGTCCTGAGGAACCTTCGGAACGTTAAATTTTGCAGACTGGGTGGTTAATGCCATGAAAAAGAGCGGAAAAACCGGACAAGCCCTCTTGCTTGTCATGCTGCTTTTCGTATTCGCGAGCCTGCTTGCGAGCTGCTCGGGCGGCAAACAAACGACGGCGGCGGAAGGGGCGCAGGAAGACGGGCAGCCGAAGCTGGAACCCGGAAGATTGGGGGTCGTATTCCAGGACCCCTCTTTGTATCCTTGGCGTACGGTGTTTGAAAATGTCGAATTAGGATTGGAAATTCGCGGGGTGAAAAAGGCCGACAGAAAGAACACGGTGCAGAAATATTTGACCATGGTCGGACTGGACGGCTTCGAGCACAAATATCCTCACCAGCTTTCCGGAGGGATGAAGCAGCGTGCCGGGCTGGAAGGGCTTTGGCCAACCGTCCGGACGTCCTGCTGATGGATGAGCCGTTCGGCGCGGTCGATCATCTGACCCGGCTGCAGCTCCAGAACGATCTGCTGAACATTTGGAGGCGGAGAAGAAAACCGTTGTGTTTGTCACCCATGATGTGAACGAAGCCGTTTTCCTGGGCGACCGGGTCGTTCTCCTGTCTCCGAGACCCGGGAAGTTGAAGCAAATTTTCAACATTTCGCATCAGCGACCGAGGGAACGCGGTGACGCGGGTTTGCTGAAAATTCAAAACGACATTTATGCGGCCATCTACGAAAACAAAAAGCAGGCCGAACCGGAATATCATTTATAGACAGGAAAAGAAGACCGTCGATCGATGACAGCGCAAGCCGGCACTTTTACGCAGAAACAAGTTTCATTGCCTTCCGGCGTTATGGAATATTGGGAATCCGGCCAGGGCAGTCCCGTTTTGTATTTGCACAGCGCGGGAGGCGTAAGTGTAAATACCGCCTTGGAGAAGCTCGCGGAATCGTATCGCGTGCTCATTCCGGTTTTCCCCGGCTTTGATGACACCCCGGTCTTAGAGCATATCCGCTCGATGCAGGATTTGGCCCGCCTGTCCGCGCAGTTCGTCGTTCATGCGCTGGGGGAACAAAGGCAGGTGGACGTGATCGGCCATTCCTTCGGCGGTTGGGTTGCGGCGTGGCTTTCGGTGCTGCATCCGGAAATCGTCGGCCGCTTGGTTTTAGAAGCCCCCGCAGGCTTTCGTCCAAACGGCCAGGGCGGTCTCGTCGGCGATCCGGAAACCATTCGGCGGAAAATGTTTGCCTATCCGGAACGTGCCGCGCTATCGGAAAAACCGGCGTCCGTCAAAAAAAGGAACAGGGAAATGGTTCACTTCTACCATGAATCCGTCTCGCTGGACGAGGAGTTGTTGTCGCGATCGGGCGAAATTTCGATGCCGACTCTGATTTTGGCCGGTACGGAGGACGGCATCATTCCGGCAGAAGGCTTGCGGATGCTGAAAGCGAAAATCCGGACCTCTTATCTTTTCTACATTTATGATGCCGCCCATCAGATTGAAGTAGATCAGCCCGAACGGTTCGTTCGCGTGGTGAAAGATTTTTTCACTTATGGAGAACTGTTTCTGATTCCACGGAAAGAAGACGAGCAGATATGAAATTTTTATTCTTCCATTTGATGCCGTATTTGGACGCTAACGATTCACCGACCGGCTGGCCGGCGCCCAATAAACAATTTAATCCCGGACTCGGTCACGAATTGTACGATACGTATTTGAAGGAAATCGTTCTGGCAGAGCAGTGCGGCTTCGACTTCCTTGCCGTGAACGAGCATCACATGAGTCCATACAGTCTGATGGCGAACCCGAATCTCATTGCCGGCGCGTTGAGTTACCGGACGCAACATGCGAAACTGGCCGTACTGGGCAACCTGGTCCCGCTGCTCAACCCTGTTCGCGTAGCCGAAGAATATGCTATGCTGGACGTGATGAGCGGCGGACGGCTGATTGCCGGATTGATGCGCGGTATTCCGCATGAGTATATGGCTTACAGCATTCCTCCAGACGAATCGTGGGAACGGTTCAAAGAAGCCTGTGATCTCATTGTCAAATGCTGGACCGAACCCGAACCGTTCGCTTGGGAAGGCAAGTATTATCAGTACCGTGCGGTATCGATTTGGCCGCGTCCGATGCAGCAGCCCCATCCCAACATTCTCCTTTCGGGCGGAAGCATCGAATCCGCCAAATACGCGGCCAAAAAACGGGCGATGATCGGCATTATTCGGGTAAAGTCAATCGACGATGCGAAACGGAATATCCAGGCCTATGTGGACACCGCCCGGGCTGAAGGATGGGAACCGACGCCGGAGCATGTTCTCGTCGGTTTTCATGCCTGCATTGCGGAGACGGATAAAAAAGCCCGCGAATTGCTGGAAGCCGGCGAAAACTATTTTTACCATGTGTTGTCCAAAGCCCAGCACGAAGCCGGCCAGCTCATCCTGCAAAAATCGAAATATGACAACAGCCGAGACAGTCAGCCGCAAAAGGGCCGGTTCAACGAGGTTCAAGCCAAAGCGGGCGAGATGAGCTTTGACGACAGAATACGCAATCATACTCTGATTTGCGGTTCGCCCGAGACGGTAGTCGAGCAGATCAAGTTTTTGCGCAAGGAACTGGGCGCAGGCATATTCAGCCTCAATTTCAAAATCGCCAAAATTCCGCACGAAGATGTGGTCAAAGGGTTGCAATTGTTTCAGGAAAAAGTGCTGCCCCACGTGCGCAATCACTAGTTTCTCTAGTTTCTCTAGTTCATGCAAGGGAGTTGAAGGCCATGAGGAATCACGATTCCCAGTACTACCCGTATCCCTCCCGAAGAACCCCCGTATATGCGAACCGCGGCATGGTCGCCACTTCGCAGCCGCTCGCGGCTCAAGCCGGACTTGCGATATTGCGAAAAGGCGGAAACGCCATCGATGCGGCGATTGCCACGGCCGCCGCTCTAACCGTGGTCGAACCGGGCTCCAACGGGATCGGCGGCGATGCCTTTGCCTTGGTGTGGTACAAGGGCAAACTGCATGGGCTTAATTCGAGCGGCCCCGCTCCCCGCAACCTCTCGATTGAGGCGCTGAAACGGGCGGGAGTGAACGTAATCCCCAAATACGGCTGGATACCGGTGACGGTTCCGGGCACACCGGCCGCATGGGCCGAGCTTTCCAGACGTTTCGGCAAGCTGCCGCTCACAGAGGTGTTGGCTCCCGCTATCGAGTACGCCGATCGAGGCTATCCGATTTCAGCGGGAAACTACTGGGGGCGGGCATACGAAATTTTCAAAACCGGGCTGGTCGGCGAACCGTTTCACGAATGGTTCCATACGTTCACGCATAACGGCAACGTACCGAAGATCGGCGAGTTGTTCCGCTTGCCGGATCATGCCAAAACGCTTACGTCCATCGCCGAGACGAATGCGGAAGCTTTCTATCGCGGCGAGCTGGCCGAGCGAATCGACCGTTTGTCGCGACAATACGGAGGCTTTTTGCGCAAAGAGGATCTGGAAGCGTTCCGGCCGGAATGGGTCGAACCGATCAGCGTCAATTACCGCGGGTATGACATTTGGGAAATCCCTCCGAACGGGCAAGGGCTCGTTACCCTTATCGCGCTGAACATCTTGAAGGGCTTCGACTTTGCCGAAAGAGACACGGTGGACACGTATCACAAGCAGCTGGAAGCGATGAAATTGGCATTTGCGGACGGGCAGAAGTATATCGCCGATCCGGCCCGGTCGCATGTACCGATTCAGGCATTGCTGTCCGACTCTTATGCGGAACAACGGAGACGGCTGATCGGACGCAGCGCCCTGGAGCCCGCGCCGGGCGAGCCCCCGCAAGGAGGGACCGTCTACTTGTGCACGGCCGATGCGGACGGTCATATGGTTTCGTTCATTCAGAGCAATTACATGGGATTCGGTTCGGGACTGGTGGTGCCGGGTACGGGCATCGCGCTGCATAACCGCGGTCACAACTTCTCCCTTGATCCGTCGCACGCCAATCGACTGGAGCCGGGCAAAAAGCCTTACCATACGATCATTCCGGGTTTCATTACCCATAAGGATCGTCCTGTTGGTCCTTTTGGCGTGATGGGCGGGTTCATGCAGCCGCAAGGGCATGTGCAGGTGGTGATGAACCTGCTGGATTTCGGCCTGAATCCGCAGGCCGCTCTTGATGCGCCAAGGTGGCAATGGTTGAAGGGCAAGACGGTGGAGTTCGAGCATCAGACGCCGGCCCATCTCGTGCAAGCGTTGGCTCGCAGAGGCCATGACGCCCAATGGGCGTTGAATTCCACGACGTTCGGACGCGGACAGATCATATGGAGACTGGAGAACGGGGTGCTTGTGGGCGGCACGGAACCCCGGACAGACGGACAGGTCGCCGCGTGGTAAACGCGTTTCGCCCGCAATAGATCGATAACGAGGTGAACTATGATTTTCTCCCTTCCATCCCATCAGCGGATTCAAGAAATCGCTTCGTCGGAAGCCGATTACATGCTTGATCGCATGACAGCTATTCGGAGCAGACCTCATAATCCCGAAGGAATTGAAATCGAGCGGTTCGGAAATGCCTTATGTTTATACAGCAGGACTATGCCATGGGCCACCTTCAATACGGTCAAAGGAATAACAAGCACCGATATCGAATACATGGACCGGATCATCGATTTTTACCGCACGAGAGACCGGAAAGCCCAGTTTGAAATCGTCCCCTCGTTGGCAGATCAGCAAGTGCTGCAGCGCTTGTCGGATCGCGGATTTTATCAGTCCGGATTCCATACTTCCCTCTATATCGAACCGACAGAATTCCAAGACGACGACCGGGAACAGATCAGAATTGAAGAGCTTCGGGAAGATCAATTTCAGCTCTATGCGACTATTCATTGCAGAGGCACCGGATTATCGGACGATGGAATCCCCTATGTCGCGGCGAATAACGAAGTGTTGTACAACCGGCCCGGCTGGAAGTTTTTTATCGCTTACATGAATGACGAACCGGCGGCGGTGGCGGTCATATATAGGAAGGATGGCATCGCTTCCTTGACATTTGCCGCAACATTGCCGGAGTTTCGAAATCAGGGATTGCATCAAATGCTGTTGAAAAGAAGAATCGCGGAAGCCGCGCATCGCCATTGCAGACTGGCTGTAAGCCAATGTGCTTTTTTATCGCAAAGTCATCGGAATATGGAACGGATCGGAATGAAAATCGGATACGTCCGAACAACGTGGACCGAAAGATAAGGGAGGCGGAAATGTCCAAATCGACGAACATGCTGTCCATTTTGTGGATGCTTCGGGCGGGCAGACGAATGACGGCCCAACACCATTCATCATCGCGGCCAAATGACGGTACTGCGGGTGCCCGATATGATGGGCCCGGCCTACGAGGATTGGATCGAGAAGGGCGAGGCGCCGCGCGCTTGAGCCTCAATGAAGCGATGCGCTCATTCACGCGTTTAACCTGCCATGAGGCGGCCTGCCGGGATTGCGCCAGTCGCACAACTCGAGCCTTTCTCGCCCTATTTATAGCGAGCTAATAAGTTCATTATGACGCCTCCTTCTGTTTATGTTCCTGGCATGAAAGCCGGTCCGGGACCATATTTATGGTACAGGCAAAGAATGCTGGCACTATTTTAAAAAACGAAGGAGGTATTTCATGGTGTACGCGTCACCAGGTCAACCGGGGTCGAAAGTTGTATTCAAACACCGGTATGAGAACTATATTGGAGGAAGGTGGGTTCCGCCGATTGACGGGGAATATTTTGAAAACGTCTCCCCGGTGAACAACAGGGTGTTCTGCGAAGTTCCCCGCTCCAATGCGAAAGACATCGAGTTTGCGCTTGATGCTGCGCATGATGCCAAAACGGCCTGGGGCCGCACGTCTCCTGCCGAGCGCGCCAATATTTTGAACAAGATCGCCGACCGCATTGAAGCCAATCTGGAATTGCTGGCCGTCGCCGAGACGTGGGAAAACGGCAAGCCAATTCGCGAAACGCTGAACGCCGATCTGCCGCTCGCGATTGACCATTTCCGCTATTTCGCCGGAGCGGTACGGGCGCAGGAAGGATCGATCAGCATTATCGACGACGATACGGTCGCATACCATTTCCATGAGCCGCTCGGCGTTGTGGGTCAGATTATCCCGTGGAATTTCCCGCTCTTGATGGCTACCTGGAAGCTGGCGCCCGCGTTGGCTGCCGGAAACTGCGTCGTTTTGAAGCCGGCGGAGCAGACGCCGTCCACCATTCTCGTTTTAATGGAGCTGATCGAAGACTTGCTGCCGCCCGGCGTTGTCAACATTGTCAACGGTTTTGGGCTCGAGGCTGGCAAGCCGCTCGCTTCGAGCAGCCGGATCGCGAAGATCGCCTTTACCGGCGAAACGACCACGGGCCGTCTGATCATGCAGTATGCATCGCAAAATTTGATCCCGGTGACCCTGGAACTGGGTGGAAAATCGCCGAACCTTTTCTTTGAAGACGTGCTCCGCGAAGACGATGCTTTCCTGGATAAAGCGCTTGAAGGTTTCGTTATGTTCGCGCTGAACCAGGGTGAAGTGTGTACGTGTCCGTCCCGGGCGTTGATCCAAGAGTCGATTTACGACGAGTTCATGGAGCGTGCGCTGAAACGCGTTGCCGCGATTAAACAAGGAAATCCGCTTGATCCGTCGACGATGATCGGAGCGCAAGTGTCGACAGAACAGATGGAAAAAATCCTTAGCTACATCGACATTGGCAAGCAGGAAGGCGCGCAAGTGCTGGCCGGCGGCGCCAGAGCCGAACTGGGTGGCGATATCGCCGATGGGTATTACATTCAGCCGACGGTACTCCTCGGCAACAACAAAATGCGCGTCTTTCAGGAAGAAATATTTGGTCCGGTCGTAGCTGTCACCACGTTCAAGACACAAGAAGAAGCACTGGCGATTGCGAACGATACGCTCTATGGTCTTGGAGCCGGCGTGTGGACCCGAGATGCGAATACGGCTTACCGTGTAGGTCGTCAAATCGAGGCCGGACGTATCTGGACGAACTGTTATCATGCCTATCCTGCGCACGCAGCATTTGGCGGCTACAAAATGTCCGGCGTCGGACGCGAGAACCACAAAATGATGCTGGCCCATTACCAGCAAACGAAAAACTTGCTGGTCAGCTACAGTCAGAACGCTCTCGGCTTCTTCTAAATTGCGGGGCATGAGCAAGATGGATAAGAACCTTGCCGTACCCAAAGTGGTGGCGACCGACGCCGCGCTGGAGCTCATCCGCGTAGTGCGAGCGAAGCATGGTCCGGTCATGTTTCATCAATCCGGTGGCTGTTGCGATGGCAGTTCGCCGATGTGTTATCCGCTCGGCGAATTTCTGGTTGGAGACAGCGACGTACTGATGGGCGAGATTGGAGGCGCGCCGTTTTATATGAGCAAGGCGCAATACGAGTACTGGAAATATACCCAGCTCATTATCGATGTTGTGCCCGGCAGAGGCGGAATGTTTTCGCTCGAGGGACCGGAGGGTAAACGGTTTCTGACCCGTTCGCGGGTGTTCACGCAGGAGGAAATGCAAACGCTTGGACTGATGTAGCAGGCAGAAAACATCGATTTCGCTGTAAATAACGGGGCAATCACTTGCGGTGGATGGTGGTAGAATCGCCGGTTAGTAGCTGTCAGTATATCATAAGCCAGCAACTCTTTAAGATAAGTTGTTGGCTTTTTCGCATTGTTCACGCGAAGCTCCCCATTTTTGCACCCATTTCTCCATTTCTTTCAGCGCCGTTTGTTGATCGGCGCTACGGTACGGATAAATGGGGGACGATTCGAACCATATCTTCGACCGCGGCCATCGCCGCCATTTCGCTTACGCTGCTTCCCGCGTTTACCGCCGCGCTCTTTGCTGGACTGGCGCTGATCCTGGTGTGGATGTTTACGGTGTTTATGAACACTCCGGCTGTTCAGGCCTACTTTATCCAGTCGGCGCCCCAATCGGCCAACCTCGTACTCAGTTTCAACACTTCGATTTCCCATTTGTGGGAACGGCGGCGGGAGGTCTGCTGGTCAATTTCAATTCCACCGTTCAATACCATCCGTGGCGGCATGTTTGATTTCGGCCGAAAATACAATAGGTTATGACATTGCAGTCTCGGAAGGAGAATGAACAATGGCATATCCGATGTATCCTTATATCGGTTGGGAGCAGCAATGCACCAATGTTCCGGTCGTCTTTCCTCCGCAGCATCAGAACCGGCATCCGGGGTTCGAATATTTGATGAATCCCCGGCCGATATCCGACAATCCGGGTTATACGGGAAGCGGGAAGTTGAAAAATAAAGTGGCGATCGTGACGGGCGGGGATAGCGGGATCGGGCGGGCAGTGGCCATAGCTTTTGCCAAGGAAGGGGCCGATCTGGTTATTCCGTATCTCGACGAACACCGGGACGCGGCCGAAACGAAGCAAATGATCGGCAAGCTTGGCCGAAGCTGTCTGCCCATTGCTGCGGATTTGAGGGAGGAAGATGCTTGCCGCTACGTTGTCGAGACCACGGTTAAAACCTTCGGACGGATCGACATCCTGGTGAATAATCACGGCGTGCAGTTTCATCAGAACAGTATTATGGACATTACGAGAGAACAGCTGATGAATACGTTCCAAACCAATATTATTTCTTTTTTCGATATGACCAAAGCCGCGTTGCCTCATATGTCCGCCGGGAGTTCCATCATCAACACGACTTCGGATACCGCTTTTTCCGGAATGGGGAATATGATCGATTATACGGCGACGAAAGGGGCCATCGTATCGTTTACCCGTTCGTTGTCGCTGTCGCTGGCCAAACACGGGATTCGCGTAAACGCGGTGGCGCCCGGACCGACCTGGACGCCGCTCATCCCGTCCGCCTTTACAGCGGAAGAGGTGAAAACCTTCGGAACGGAAGTGCCGTTGAGACGGCCGGGACAACCGTTTGAATTGGCGCCGGCTTACGTGCTGCTGGCTTCCGACGATTCATCCTACATATCAGGTCAAATTATGTTCGTAAACGGGGGCTCGATCGTAACGTGATCGATGCCCGGGCTGAATTTGAAGTCCCGGTTAGATTATTATAAAGAAGATAAACCGCACATGATTTTTTATGAGGAGGAATAAACTCCGCAGCTGCGCCAGTTGCGAACGGACGGCCTGGAGGTACGAGACGTACCCGCTTTTCACCGGTTCCTGGCGCATTGCGGACATGGCGGCGTATATCCGGAACGAAATGCTTCAGGCTATCCGGATAACCTGAACGCCCCAGTTCAATCCGGCGCCAAAACCGATCAGGATGACAAGGTCCCCGGAACGGAGACGGTTTTGGTCCATCGCTTCCGTGAGCGCGATCGGAATGGAAGCCGCTGAAGTATTGCCGTATTTATCAATGTTTACAAAGAATTTATCGATCGGAATGTTCGCCTTTTCGGCGGCATGCTCGATAATCCGGATATTGGCTTGATGCGGAATGATCAATGCGATGTCATCGATATTCAAGCTCAACTCGGTCAGCGCTTTCCGCAGCAACGTCTCGACATTGCGAACGCCGAACTTGAAAACTTCTCGGCCTTGCATGGAAATGGGACCTGTGACCGGCGCTTGGAGCAGTTCCGCCCCGCCGTCTTCCGAACCCAGCAGGGAAAAGCACGGAAGTGCGCCGGGCCGGGATTGCAGCACGACGGCGCCTGCCCCGTCTCCGAACAGCACGGCGGTGCTCCGGTCCTGCCAGTCGATGAGTTTCGACATCAAGTCTGCGCCGATCACCATGACGTTGTTGTAGGCGCCGGAACGGATCATTTGACTGCCGACCGAGAGGGCATAGACAAAACCCGAGCAGGCGGCCGACAGATCGAAGGCAGGCGCGCGGATATCCAACTTCTGCTTGACCAGCATGGCCGTGGACGGAAAAGCGTAATCCGGCGTCGAAGTCGCCACAATAACGAGGTCGATTTCTTCGGGCGACAATCGGGCACGGCTTAAAGCAGCGGCAGCCGCTTTGGCTGCCAGATCGGATGTAGCCATCGGCTCGCCGGCGATATAGCGCTGGCGAATGCCTGTTCGCTTGCTGATCCATTCATCGGAAGTTTCTAGTGTCTTGGATAAATCATCATTGGTTAACAGGGATGGCGGCACACAAAAGCCCGCCCCTGTAATGGCGACCCCATTCCGATCGAAATTGAAAGACATGACAATCCCTCCATACATTCATAACACACAAAAGACCCAAAAACAAAAAAACCAAAAAGACCCAGAAAAAACCTACAGACTGTAATATATAACAGGTCGTTTTAAAAGAAAATATGTTAACCAGGAAGAGGAAGCCGTTTGGAATAGGCCGCATTTCATTCTTGACTTTATGCGATTTCGATGCTACGATACTAATCACAAAAAACCCAAAAACATACATCATCGTTGCGAATGCGAAGGGAAGAAGGTGTTGCCGTGGCGCTTACGAAACGACGTCTCCAGTTTTTGCACAAGTTAATGGATTTATACCAGAAAACGAATTTGCCCATCCATTACGAAGCGTTGGCCAAATCGATCGGCGTCAGCAAATGGACGGCTTATGACATGCTGAAGGAAATCGAAAAGCTGGGCTTTATTTCCCGAAGCTATGAAGTCAATTCGAAAGAAACCGGGAGATCCCAGGTGGTGTTCATTCCGACGTCCAAAGCTTCGGAGCTTTTCAACCAACCTCGAAGCGAAGCGTTCGATCTGACGGATTGGAACAAGACGGTTGCGAATATTTCGAAGCTGCTCAAGGATTTGAAGAACACCGGTCTGAACGAGGCCCTTCGGAAAATGATCGACGAAATTGTAAAAATGAACACACGCATTCATTTTTGCGCGTATATGATCGGCTTGCTGCTGGTGTATCTGAAAAAGCTCGGAGGCAAGACCGAGTCTTTGATTCATCATATCGTCCGCAAGGCGCCGAGCAAAGAGTCGGGTATGACGATGTTTATCGGCACCGTGATGGGAACGGCGATCCAAACGTTGAACGAAGATTTGGGCCATGAGATTACGGAGCTTGTTTCCAAGCTTCTGAAATCGATTTCGGATCTTTCCCGTGAGGAAAAAGATATGCTGGCCGATTTTCTTGAGAGAAGCTTCGCAACGTAAGCCTCTCGTTCGCTTTGTTTTTGGGTCTTTTGTGTGGAATATATGAATTTTATCGCGAAAGGAGCATACTCGATGTCCCACTATCGCGAATTTTTTTCCAGCAACCTCATTCGTTTTGTTGCCGGATCGAGCCTGCTTGGCGTGACGCTGACTTGCCTTTATTTTGACGGCTTTGTCACGATTCTTGCGCTCGCCTTGGGCGCGCTCGTTTATGCCGTTGCCGAGTACGTCGTGCACCGGTATGTGCTGCATGAGTTTCCCAGGCTGATGCCCGCGTTGTACCGGGGACATGTCGAGCATCATAAACATCCGCAGGAGCTGAAATATTTATTCAGTCCGGTTCACTATGACGTTTTGATTTACGCCGTTTACATTCCTCTGGTTTGGCTCATTTTTCGCCAGTTTTCCGTCGTTGTAGCTGTCGTTACCGGCACGCTTCTGTTTCAGCTCTATTATCAAAGGATGCATTATGCGGCGCATCGTCCGGTTGTTCCCCGGACAGCCTGGGGGAGGTGGATGAAAAAGAAACATTTGCTGCATCATTTTAAAGACGAATACGCTTGGTACGGCGTGTCTCACCCTGTCCTGGATTATGTGATGGGAACCGACAAGGAACAGGATCGAGCGGCAAGGAAAGCGGGCACGGAAACGGGAAGTTCGTCGACTGTCCATGACGTAAAGTGAATTTGGTTTAGAGGAGCTTATCATGGGGAAAGTTGGCCTCGTATTAGGCGGAGGCGCGGTCAGAGGGCTTGCGCATCTCGGTGTGCTAAAGGTGTTTGAAAGACACCGGATCCCCATTGACCGCATCGCGGGTACCAGCATGGGCGGCGCCATCGGCGGGTTGTACGCGGCGGGTGTTCTCGGCTTGCCGATGTTGTCATTCGGCCTGAAGTCGGACATATTCCGGCATTTGATTTTACGAAATGGCAGGAATGTATCGCAGCGGGCGAGGAAGCGGCTGAACGCATCATCGATGAGTTGAAGCTGCAAATTGCGCAACAATCAAGAATAAATGGATAAAAAGGAGCTGTGAACGATATGAAAGACACGATCGAAAAAATCATTTCGCTCGGTTTGGGCATTGTAAGCGCAGGCAAGGAACAGATCGAGAAAACGGTTGGTGAATTAGTGAAAAAAGGCGAGGTAAGCCGGACCGAATCCAAAGCTTTGGTGGAGGAACTGATCCAGAAGGGAGAAGAGGCGCGGCGGCAAATCGAGGCGATGGCGAGGGAACGCGTAAACGCCATTCTGAGCGAAATGCGGTTGGCTACCCAGGAAGACATCGCACGGCTCGAACGGCGATTGGATGCTTTGGAACGGAAAGACCATACCGAGAACTGACGGGAGGAGACCGATGAGCGCCGGAAAACGGATTCGACAGCTGCAGCGGTACCGGACGATCGCCTCGGCTTTTGCGCGCAACGGACTCGGATACGTCTTTCATGAAATGGGACTGACCGAGAAGTTTCCGTTTATTCGGAGCGAAGAACTTGGCGAGCGGATTCGTCTGCTGCTGGAGGAATTGGGTCCGACCTTTATCAAGCTGGGGCAAATCGCCAGCACGCGTCCCGACTTGATTCCGCCCTCTATCTTGTCGGAACTGGAGCGTCTCCAGGACAACGTGCCTGCGTTCTCTTATCGGGAAGCATCCCGAATCATTGAACAGGAACTGGGGGAGCCCATCGAAAATCTGTTTCTGCAGTTTTCTGAAACTCCCCTTGCGGCTGCCTCCATCGGGCAGGTCTATCGCGCCGTATTAAAGGATGGAACCGCCGTCGCCGTCAAAGTGCAGCGTCCGGATATTCAAGCGCTGATCGAAACCGATCTGGACATTCTGACCGATTGGGCAAGATTGGCCGAAAATCGATTGGAGTGGGCGCGAAATTACCGGCTCCGCGACATAGTGGACGAACTCGGAAAAGCGCTGCGCGCGGAATTGGACTATATGACCGAAGCGCGGAATGCCGAAAGGTTCGCGCACCAATGCAAAACATGGAAACATGTCCGCGTGCCGACGGTTTATTGGGATTACTGCACAAGACGAGTACTGACTATGGGATACATAGAAGGGATTAAGCTATCCGACCAGGAACAGCTTGATCGGGCCGGACTGGATCGCAGATTGCTTGCGGAGCGTTTTGCCGAGACCATCTTTCATCAGGTTCTGGTCGAAGGTTTCTTCCACGGCGATCCTCACCCGGGCAATGTGCTGGCGCTTCAGGACGGCAGCCTTGTCTTGCTGGACTTCGGCATGGTGGGGCGGTTGACGCCCGAGATGAAGAAGCATTTTGCGTCATTTGTCATCGCCTTGCGGAATCAAAGCTCCAAAGGGGTGATCCGTGCCATTTCCAATATGGGCGTTGTCCCGGAAGATATGAACAAAGAATTGCTGTATGCAGATGTAGACGAAATGCGCGAAAAATATTATAAGGTGCCGTTAAACCAGGTCAGTCTGGGAGAAGCCGTCCAGGATTTGTTTTCCGTGGCGTTCCGCCACCGGATTCGAATTCCGACGGAATTGACTTTGCTCGGGAAATCGCTTTTGACGATGGAGGGGGTGGTGTCGGCACTGGATCCGACATTCAGCGTCTTCGATGTGGCCGAGCCGTTTGGGAAGAAGCTGTTTTTGGAACGGTTGAGTCCCATCCAAATGCTGAAGACATGGATGGAGGATGTGCCTGAATATATGGATCTGTTGCGAGAAGTCCCGTTAGGCTTGAAGCAATTGTCTTCGCTGATGCGGAAAGGACAGGTGCGGGTAGAAGTTGAGGTTCCTCAGCTGGAAGCCTTGATGAAAAAAATGGATCGCATCAGCAATCGGCTGTCGTTCAGCATTGTGCTGCTATCGCTCAGCATCGTCATGGTCGGCCTGATTATCGGCGCCGCCCTGAGCGATTCGCAAACCTTCATATGGCGGATTCCTGTCATCGAGATCGGTTTTGTCATCGCCCTGCTCTTGTTTATGTGGCTCATCTTCGCCATCTTTCGTTCCGGCCGTTTTTAGCCGGGCTGCATCACCTGAATATTTTTTTTGAATAGTTTTTGGGTTTTTTGTGCTTAATCGAACCAACCTTTGCGGCGAAACCATACATACATGCCGAAGCCTATGCTGAACATGACTCCAAGAACGGTAAAATACCCCCAGTCCCACTTCAACTCCGGCATATACTCAAAATTCATTCCGTATATTCCGGCAATAAACGTGAGCGGCATAAATATCGTCGTAATTACCGTCAGCGTCTTCATAATGGCATTCATCCGATTGGAATTGATTGAAATATAGCTGTCCCGCATATCGGCGGTCATCTCCCGGTTGGATTCGATCATTTCCGAAAGCTTCAGCAAATGATCGTAAATGTCCGTAAAGTAAGCCAAATGTTCTTTAACGCCTTCAATACGTTCCGAATTCAGGATACGGTATAACAGATCCCGCATCGGCAAAATCGTTTTGCGCAGCTTCAGCAGCTTGGCCCGTATTTCAAAAATGTCGTCCATCAGAGCCTGGATCGATTTGCGTGCGCTTTCCGATTCGGAAAGCTGGTCTTCAAGCTGATAAACGGCAGGGAAGTATTGATCCACTAATTTGTCCATCACCAGGTAGGCGGCGTAAAGCTGACCTTTTTCCCGCAAGTCGGGCTGCCCGGTTATCCGCTTCCAGGCCTCGTCGATTTCGCTGGATGGCTGCAAATGAAAGGTGACGACAAAGTTTTTCCCCAGGAACAAATCCACTTCTTCCGCATCTAGCGTGATTGGATTGATCGCATGGAGTACGAAAAAATGAACGTCATCGTAATGATCCAATTTTGGACGCTGCAGCAGGTGAAAGCAATCTTCGATGGCGAGCGGATGAAAATGAAAATGCCGTTCCAACAACATCGCTTCTTCTTCCGTCGGTTCGTTGAAATCAACCCAATACCACTGAATGTCTGGTCGGTTCAATTGCTGCAATGGCAAATCGTTTGCAATTGTACCGTCTTTATGGATCGCCATAATCCGAAGCAAATTCAAAACCCCTTATCCCAAAAGTTGCATATCGTTCGACTCCTTGCAGACGTTATTCATTATACCTTAATCAGCATTGAATTACAGAATACCGGGCCATTTTGCAATCATGCGCACGAGCCGATTGTTTGTATCCGCAGTCCTAAGTAGCATGATGTTTATCAGTCCCCGCCTTATGGACAAGGCGGGGATTTTTTTGATGCCCGGACGGTTAAATAAAAAGGATTGAAATAGAAAATGTTAGCAATTATAATGAAGGAGAATAAATTTCCACCCTAAATCAAGTTTTAGGGAGAAAATTTCCACACAAAAGGAGGCGAAGAATAGTGGTATGGAAGAAAGGGCTAAACCTATTTCTGCTCCTTTGTATGACGGTCTCTTTCTTATCAGGAAATGTAAGCGCTCAACAGGAAATGTCAGCGGTTACGAACACGGATGAGGGGGGAGAAGGGGTCAACCTCGCCTATGGCAAACAAGTCGCGATTTCACAGCCGGACGCCGTATTCGACCAGATTCAGGGAATCGGCTTGTATGGAAGCGAATCGCCTTTGAACCAGGCGTGGAAGCTGACCGACGGAAAGTACGGAGATGTAACCAACTGGGCCAACACTGCCGATTGGTTCGTGTTTTATCGGAAGCTGAAGCGCGAGGTTGTCATTGATTTGGAACAAGTCAGCACCATCAACAAAATCTCTACCGGCTTCGGGATGCGCGGGGATGTCGGCATCGCGCCGCCGATCAATGTTCGTTTTTATGTATCCAATGACGGGAGCGATTATCGGTACTTGGGCAAGTCGGAGCCGGATACGCCTTTTTACTTCGAATACACAAAAGGCAGCAACGATATGCACCGTAAAGTGTATGCCATTGACCGGACGGTTGACGGACAGCCGCTTAACGTCCAGGGACGGTTTGTCAAGCTGGTATTTGCCATCAACATTTTTGGTTGGATGGACGAAATCGAAGTGATCGGCAAGCCAGGCGTAGTCGATGGAGCCGAGCTTCCGCCGCAGCGGGACGACGGGTTTACATACGATCAGTACGCTGCTCCGGGCGCCGCTTCTTCGGCGGAAATTCGGGACCAATTTCTTTGGTATTCGGGTCCGATGAGCGCGTCAAACAGCCATTTTACGGATTGGACGAAAGAGAAGGCCGCCGCTTTTCTCGCCTACAAAGATATTTACGGCCGTATTCGCGATTGGTTCTTCAGCGACATTCTGGCTATTCCGGTTACCCAAATGATCACGCCGTCCGGGTTCGACCAGGCGGGCAATGCGCGGTATGTGACCAAAGAAGACCTGCTTGCCTATCTCGACTTCATCTTTCAGGAGGATACGCAGCTCGGGGCGATCGATCAGGCCGCTTCGGAAATTAACCGGGCGCTGCGGACGAATCAAAAGGTGCGCGTCAATATGGCCATCCCATTTATCGAAGAAAGCTCCAACTTCGGCGACATTTATAACGATGGCGGCACCTTGCCTTTAAGGGCGATCGACTTTGCCGATCAAGTCGACGATCCTGCCAGCTATGAAGGGCGGCTGGAAATGGCGCGGCTTGCTTTCGAGAATAAAAAAGCGGCTGTCCGCTGGTATATCGAGGAGGTGGAACGGCGCTTCCAAGAGGCGGGCTATCGCAATCTCGTCCTGAACAGCTTCTATTGGTATCATGAGCGGATTATGGAGCCGACCGGCGAAGCGGAACTCATTCAAGCGACTTCCCAATACTTGAAGGACAAAGGATACTACTTTACCTGGATACCTTATATCGGACCCGGTTCAGCTTATTTGTGGCGCGATCTCGGTTTTACGACCGCATCCGTTCAGCCCAATTTTGCGTTTGGCAACTCGAAAAAGGCCATTTTTCCCGCCATATCCGACCTGGCCAGGCGAACGGGAGGGGCGCTTGAAATCGAGTACGACGACTACCGCACACTCTCGCAATATTTGAATTATGGCGTTTTCGAAGGCTATATGACCGGGGCGCACAATACTTACTATCTGGCGGCCATGCCGATCGTGGACGGGGCCTACGCCTTTACGCCCTTGGATCCCACGAAGGTTCCCGACTCGCTATCCGCAATCCGAAGGGGGGTGTACGATCAAATTTACAACTATGTAAAAGGGCAGTATGAACCGACTTTTGGTATACATCAGTCAGTCGACTTGTCGGACCCGGCCGATCTGAAAGTTACCGTTAAGCTGCCGCTCGCGGATCAAGTTGTGGAAGGCGAATTTACGCTTCATTATGATCAGGACCATGTAACGTTTTCGCGATTCAGTCTTCCTGCCGCGCTGCAAGGAAAAGGGACGTTTCAAGTGGACGACAGCAGAAAGGGGCGGTTGAAAGTCAGCTTCCGGATCGATCATCCTGATCATGCCATTTTTGCCAACCTGTTGGAACGGCGCAATCCGCTGGCCGGCGCTCCGGATCTGATTACGCTTCATTTTGTCAAACGGGATGCCCGGGACGATGCCGCCTTGACATCAAGGATGTTCGCAATCGACGACAGCGCCGTCATGAAGGGGAAGGACGGGACGGTTTACCGGTTGTGGAGCGACAGCGACATCATTCCGGGTTCTCCGGAGGATCAGCTTGTCAGCGCATTCCTGGCTGTGAAGAAGGCGGAAGAGACGAAAATGAGAGCGGATATTACCTATGCGAGAGTGCTCGTCGCCAGATTGCCTCATAGTCCGGTCCGATCGGAGCTGACGGATCGGTTGAACGAATTGAACCGGAATCATCAATCCTGAATGGGTAAATAGTTTATAAAGAATGCGGGGGCTGGGAAATGAGTATGAAGGCGTCGAAATTGTGGTTCGTATGTCTTGCGGTTGTCCTTGTGTTTAGTCTGGCTGCATGCTCCGGAAGTAAAACGGGGGGTTCGGAACAGGGAACCAATACGCCGGAAACCGGCTCGACCCCTCCGGCTGAAAATCAGACGTCCGGCGAAGAAAATGAGCCGGCTGAAGACGACCAAAAGCAGTTGACACTCGAATGGCTGACCTATCAATACGGACCCGTGGATGAAAATGCCGCAGTCAAGAAAAAACTGGAAGAGATGTTCAATGTAAAGTTCAACATTTGGTATATCGATGTGACCAAGCGTGAGGAATTGCTCGGCGCCAAGTTGTCGGCAGGGGAAATTCCGGATTTGATGACCGTTTATTCTTCAGCGGATCTGGTGAAATTTATGGACCAGGGCATTATTACAGGTTATACCGAGGAAGAGCTGAACCAATATATGCCCAATTATAAAAAGCTTGTGGACAAATATGATCCGAATATTTGGAAATATGCCAAATTCGGAGACCAATACATCGGCATACCGAGCATCGCCGATGGCGGCGCGAGTTTGGCGACCGCATGGCGAAAAGACTGGCTGGAAAATGTCGGCATCGACAAAATACCGGTAACGTTGGAGGAAACGGAAGAGGCGCTTTATAAATTCCGCAACGAAGACCCGGACAAAAACGGCAAGAAAGATACGTACGGCATGTCGGTCAGCGGAATGACGAACGTATACGGAGCCTATGGCGTCTATCCGGAGTTTTGGACCGTTCGCGACGGAAAGATGGTTTGGAGCGGTATTTTGCCGGAAACGAAGCAGGCGCTTGCCAAGCTGGCTCAATGGAAAAAGGACGATATTATAACGCCGGAATGGGTCGTCGGCGAAAATCAGGGTGGATATTGGGCGGTCTCTCACGATTTCGTCAACGGCAAAATCGGCTATTCCACTCATGGCATGAACTATCACTGGAATCCGGATTTGACCAAAGAGACTGGCGGAGCGCCTGGCGATAATGTCAAATTGACGCTTGAAGTGAACCCTGACGCCAAAATCGGCTACGGTCAGCCGCCGATCGGACCCGACGGGAAGTTCGGCAATATTACGCCCGATTTCGTCGGCACGACCTATATGGCATTCGGCGCGAACGCCGATCCGGAGAAGAAACATCGCATCATGAAAATCTGGGACGCCCTTTACGGCGATTTCGATTTATGGCTGGCGGTCAAGTGGGGAGAAGAAGGCGTCCACTGGGAGCACGGCCCGGACGGGGTATCCGTTATACGCACGGAGGCGTACAGTCAGAATGATGCGCAGGCGAAGGATGGCTTGAACATTACCTTTGTCCCCTTCGATCAGCCCGATTTCCGCTATCAACTGACGAATCCGAGAAGCCTGGAAGTGCGCGACGAATTGTTCGTCTGGGAAGGGGCCGGCTACAGCGATGCCAAAAAAACGGCGCTGCCTTCGGAATCGAAGTATATGAGCAATTTGATCGCTTTGCAGAAAGACACGTTCACCGCCATCATCAACGGGGAGAAGCCGCTTGATGAATTCGACAAATTCGTGGAGGAATGGAAGAAAAACGGCGGGGAACAGTTGACGGCCGAAGCGAACGAATGGTATGCGCAAATCCAGTAACAGCAACAAAAGCGGTCAGTTGCACGTCCCGATTGACCGCTTTTTCCCCTAAGGAGTGAACAGCTTGGAAACTGTTGAAATCGGCTTGGAGCCGAAAACGCAGAGCGCATTCCGGAGATGGGCCCGTTCCTATTGGAAGCATCGTTATTTGCTCTCCATTCTCTTTCTGTGCCTGCTCTATTTTTTGCTGTTTAAATATGTGCCCATGTACGGCGTCATTCTGGCATTCAAGGATTATCGCTTTATAGACGGTATATTCGGAAGCCCTTGGGCAGGCTGGGAGAACTTTCGGACTCTCGTGGAAGGAAGGGATTTTCCCCGGGCATTCCGGAATACGGTGATCATCAGTCTATACAAGCTCATATTCGGTTTTCCCGCGCCGATTATTCTGGCCCTCTTGCTGAATGAACTGCGAGTCATTTTGTTTAAAAGAATCGTGCAGACGCTCAGCTATTTGCCGCATTTTTTGTCGTGGGTCGTCCTGGCCGGCGTGTTTATGGAATTGTTTTCGCCTACGCGCGGAATCGTGAATTATATCATTACCGCCATGGGCGGAGAAGCGATCTTCTTTTTCGGAGACAAAGACTGGTTCCGAACTTTGCTCGTTTCAACGGATGTGTGGAAATCGGTAGGCTGGGGTTCCATTATCTACTTGGCCGCCTTGTCAAGCGTGGATACTTCGTTGTACGAAGCGGCCGTTGTGGACGGAGCGAACCGCTGGAAGCAGATGGTTCACATCACGCTGCCCGCCTTGATTCCGGTTACGACCATTATGTTCATTTTTGCTGTCGGGGGCGTTATTACCGACGATTTCGACCAGGTATTCAATTTTTACAACCCGGCCGTTTACGAGGTTGCGGATGTTCTGAGCACCTATACGTATCGGGTCGGGATATCCGAGATGGAGTACGGCTTGGCCACCGCGTCGGGCTTGTTTACCAATGTGATCGCGCTCGTTCTCATCGTATCCGCCAATTTTATTGTCAGACGCTATAGCGAATATGGGATTTGGTAGGAGGGTGGCAGCATGTCGATAACGGCAGGGAAACCGTCTGCGGGCGAAAGAATATTCGACATTTTCAATGTGTTGTTTTTGACGGCGTTTGCGGTTACGACCGTTTATCCGTTCATTAATGTGCTCGTCGTGTCTTTCAGCACGCCCGCAGCCGCCAACGTATACGGAATCAAGCTGTGGCCCAAGGATATAACGCTTGAAGCTTACAGGTCCGTTTTCGCGAATGAATATATCTGGATCGGATATGCCAATACCCTTTTCCGGACGGTGATCGGGACGTTCCTGAATGTCGCGTTTACCGTATTATGCGCCTATCCGCTCGCGAAGAAATATTTGCCGAACCGGGACCTGTACACGCTCATTATTATTTTCACGATGTTTTTCAGCGGCGGTCTCATTCCCAATTATCTTCTGATCAAGGAGCTGGGGCTGCTGAACAGCCGCTGGTCGCTCATTTTGCCGGGGCTGATCGCTCCTTTTACGATGATTATTGTAAGAAATTATTTTATGTCTCTGCCGTCTGAGGTCGAGGAATCGGCTAAAATAGATGGTGCCAACGATATCCGGATTTTGACTTCCATCGTGCTGCCGGTGTCGCTGCCGATCGTGGCGACGATTTCCCTCTGGTATGCCGTCTCGCATTGGAACGCATGGTTCGATTCGCTCCTGTACATTACCGATCCGGAGAAAACGGTACTTGGCAATGTTCTGCGTAAAATCGTCATTGAAGGCTCTTCGCAGTTTCAAAATTTCGAGACAGCTCGGCCCGGCGAAGGCAATACGGTCACACCCGACATTATAAAGGCGGCAACGATCATGGTGGCGACGATTCCGATCTTGTGCGTATATCCCTTTATTCAAAAATATTTTGTCAAAGGCATCATGATCGGTTCCCTGAAAGGATAAAGAGAGAGGTGTTAGGCAGCATGTCGATCAAGGAAGAAACCGTAGCTGTACCGAAAAGCGGGCTTTACTTTACGGGCAAGGACGTCCGGCAGGCCAGGCGCAACATCGAAATATACCCATGGGCCCGCGAGAAATATGAGGCGCTGAGAAGGGCTTGCGACGAACATTTGCAACTGTCTGATGAGCATCTGTATCGCGTTGTCCTCGGGATGAAAGATGCGACATTTGCCTACGGCATTTCAGGCTGTCCGAAATGCGGGCAACCTTTTCCGCTGGAGCTGGAAGACCAGCTCGGCATGTTTTCGTCCATATCCGAGTGGCCCCGAAAAACCGTGACTTGCCCGCATTGCGGCACTGTATTTCCGAATGAAGAGTATCCGGATGACGGAAACGGATTGGAGCGGGACGGGAAAGCTTATTATTTGATCGGGATGTGGAATTTTTATCACGCCGGGCTGCTCTTCGGCGGCGTGCGCAATCATGAAGGGCTGGTCACCAGGCTGGTTGCCATGTATATGCTGACCGGAGATGCCCGATACGCGAAGCGGGCGCTGTTGTTGCTGGATGCCTTTTCCGCCATTTTTCCGGGAACTTTGGGTCCGAGAGATTTCACGCCTTTCGGCAGCGATTTTGAAATCGGAAGACTGCATTTGTTAACGAGTATTGTACATCGTGTGAAGGTATGGCTGGCTCACGACTATGACTGGCTGTACCGGTTGCCGGAGCTGGACGGACCGTCCCCCGCGCTGAGGCAATTGGGCCGTGAAGGCACGATCAGGCAAAATATCGAGACGATGCTGAATGACTATATGCTGACCGAGCCTGGAGGGCCCTATTACGATTTGACCGACGGCAATTTGACCAATCTGCAAAATCATGAAGCGGACGGCGTGCGCGCTATGCTTGCGGTGGGCCTCGTATCCGACAGGGAAGATTACTGCAAGTGGGGGACCGATTCGCTTACGGCGTATTTTTATAATGCCATCGGGCGGGACGGCATGTATTTTGAAAGCTCTTACGGGTATTCGCTGTTTACGGCATCCGTCTATTTGGATCTTGCCTTGCTATCCATGCGTGCGGCGGAGCTTTATAACTGGAACATTGCGCATCCTTTCGCGAACGCCCGTTTTTTCCGTTTTGCCGTCGAAAATCCGCTCGATATGCTGTGCGAAGGCCATATGCCGAGCTACGGCGATTGGGGGGCGGACAGAAGGATCGGCAAAGATCCGGATGTGAAGCTTTGTCTGGACGTATACCGTTCCGCCCAGTTTTTTTACCGGTATTCGCCCGATGAAGTGATACGGATGAAGGCCGGTGAGACGCTTCGTCTGCTTTATCCCATCGTCGAAAGCAAGCTCGGAGAGCGCAGTTCGGAATTGTTTTTACCTCATAACGGCGTGCACAGTCCGTCCGGCTCGCGTCTGGATAAAAAAAGGCATTTTACCGTGATGGGTCAATCCGGCGTGTCCATCATTCGCAGCTCCGGCGATACGACGGCGCTGATGCGGTTTGGCCGCAACAATACGCACGGGCATGATGATGTGTTGGCTTATTCCTATTATGCCGGCGGCAAGGAAATATCGGCCGATATCGGGTACAGCGTTTACGGTACGAATGCGCATTACGGCTGGGCGTCCAAGTCGATCGCTCACAATACCGTCGTTGTCAATCAGGACGAAGGCATGAGAAAAAACCAATTGTTCAAAATTTTTTCCGGCGGCGAGTTAACGCTTTTGTATTCGTCCGAAACGGTTGCGGCGATGGAAGGGGACGCTACCGAATTATACGGAGAATGCGGAGTCGAGCAATACCGGCGCATGATCGGACTTGTCGATAACGAACGCGGCGGGCATTATGTCATCGATTTTTTCCGTGTGGAAGGGGCGCGAGTGACCGATTATGCCTTCCATGCGTTTCAAAGCAGCAGCACACTTGAGCTCCGTCATGCACAGCCGTCCCCGCGCAAGCATTGGACGCTCGCCGGAGTGGATTCGCCTGACAAGCTGTATTTTGACGAACCGGGCAAGAGTTTGGGAGAACGGCTGACGACCGGTGAAACCTTTGTTCCGCTGCTTCCCGGAGAAGAGCCGAGGCTCTGGACACCCGAACGAAATAACGGGTACGGCTTTATTTACAATGTGCAAGAGTACTTGCCCGATCAAGAACTGGTTTATGCGGTCTGGAACTCGGAACAGCAGGAAAGGTTGCACTGGTTTGGTCTGTGCGGCGGGGGAGACCGCATATTTACAGGGTTATGCCCCGATCTGGAAGGGGGACGCAAGCATGCGATATTGGTGCACCGCAGCTCCCGTCCGGTCGTCCAGTATGCCGTTGTCACATGTCTCCAGCACGATGCGCGGCAGCGGATGCCCGTCGAGGGAGTCGCCAGTCTTTCCGCGGAAGGTCGGCATGTCACGGCATTGGCTGTTTCGCTTCCGGAAGGGTACACGGACTACTGGTTGTACAGTCCGTCGACACAGACGATGAAGCTGCTCGTTCAGGGTCAGGAATGGACGGTAACCGGCAGATGCGCCCTGCTTCGTCTGGATCGTGAGGGCCGAGTCGTCAGAGCGGACTGCATCCAGGCGCAATCGATGTCGTACGGCGATTACCAATTGTATGGAAGAGAGGATAAATGGCTGACGATCGATCAGATCGACGAACAGTCCGGAACCGTCTGGGTACCCGAACGGCCGCCTCTGAAAGGAGATACGCCGAGATTCGTTCGTTTGCGTTCTCCGCACAAAGGCGCTTCTGTCGTTTATCGCGTGAACAGCATGCATGTCTTCGGCAACCGGACGGCCATTCAATTAACCGATTCGCTTATTTTGTCCAAAGGAATTGTGCGTTCCGTCACGGACCATGAGATGGAAACTTTATATCCTTTGCCGCTCGGCGTTGCGGAGAAGGGCAAATCCCCTTTTGCCGGAAAACGGGTTGTCGGCCAGCGAGGGGGATTGGGCACCATTGTCGGAGTTCCGGAGCTGAAAAAGCTGCAAATTCAGGTGATTCGGCCTTTTACTGCAGGAGAAGCATTCGATATCGTCGATTTGGAACCGGGTTATGAATTGCAATGGCTTTAATGGGCTAGACGGAATGACAAGGCAGTATAGATTATCCCATACCATTCAATATTGATATAATGGAAAGTAAATCATATTGAGCGAGGTATAGGGATGAAGAATAAGGCTGTTTTCCATCAATCTTTGCCGCTTATGTTAGAAAGCATATATCCCTCCCTGACCAATTCGGAGCAGAGAGTGGCGCGGACCGTATTGGACGATTTGGAAGGAGCGCTGTTTTATACGATAACGGACCTGGCGGAAAAAGCGAATGTAGGCGAAACGACCGTCATCCGATTATGCCGCAAACTCGGATTCAAAGGGTATCAGGAATTCAAGCTTGCCGTCGTGCAAAACATCTCATCGCCAACGAAACAGATACACGATGAAATCCAGGAAGATGACAGCTTGATTCAAATTGCGGAGAAGCTCGGCAATATCAATACCCAGACGATTCAGAACACAACCGCGCTGCTGGATGAAGAACGTTTGCAGCGAACGATCGACGAATTGGTCAACGCGAGAAAAATCTATTTCTTCGGTGTCGGTTCCTCGGGCATAACCGTGGAAAGCGCCAAGTATCGTTTTATGAGAATGGGGTTCAATGTGGAGGCGGCGACGGACGCCCACATTATTGCCATGAACGCCGCGGTAGCGGGGAAGGGGGATGTGGTGGTCGGCATCTCGGTGTCCGGAAGCACCAAAGATTTGGTCGATGCGGTCCGAATCGCCAAACAGGGCGGCGCCACGATCATTTGTTTGACCCATTATGCGAGATCGCCGATTACGCAATATGCGGACGTGGTGCTGCTCGGTTCGTCCCGGGAAAATCCGCTCCAGGGAGGAGCGTTTTCGTCCAAGATGGCGCAAATCCACATCCTCGATATTATTTGCACGGCTTTATCCATACAGCACCGAGACAAAGTTTACAATATGCTGCAAAAAACCGCGAGATCCGTATCGGACAAGCTTTATTGACCGCGGGCACAAGCGGCCGGGACAGGACTTCCGCAAGCAGGGAAGCGTATCCCGGCCGCTGGTTTTGCAGCCAAACTCAGGTCAAGACTTTGCACGAATTGCGTTCGAATATCTCCGTATCCACGATATACTTCATCTTTTTCCCTTCGCCGGAGCGTTCCCTCATCTCGATAATCCTATTATTCCGGCTCTGCAAAAGGCGCGCGATGCGGGCATCAAGATCGTATTTGAGATCGGCAAGGCCGTCACGATGCTGGAAGGGGATGATCTGACCCTGATCGCTTCCGGCGAGACGGTCTGATATATTAAAAGTTTTATAATATGTGAAACAATCATACTTATATAATTTTAGTAGAAACTATAGATTTTTGAGGAGGGAGAATACAAGAACGTGTCTGAGCGGTTCTGTGAGGAGTTTTAACGACGAATGGGTTTGAGGAACTTCTCTGAACGACATAATTTTTATTTTAGGAGGGAACAACATGGAAGTTTTTGCGAAATATTTAGCAGGTATCGATAACCCCGACCACCGCGACCGAACAGAGGAAATTTTGGCGTGGGTTGCTAATAAATTCCCGAATTTGGAACCGCAAATCAAGTGGAATACGCCAATGTTTTCCGATCACGGCACATTTATTATCGGCTTTTCCACAGCGAAGCATCATTTGAGCGTTTCACCCGAAGAAGTATGCATTGCGCACTTTGCCGATGACATTGCACAAGCTGGCTACAGCGCTACCAAAGGCTTGTTTCGAATTCCGTGGAATGAGCCGGTAAATTACGAATTGCTTGAGAAAATAATTGAATTTAATATTCAGGATAAAGCAGACTGTTCAACATTTTGGCGGAAATAAAAAAATAGGATAGCTTAAGGGCGCGATTGTAGAGTAACAAAAAGCCCAATTTCTCAGTATTGAATTTGAGAAATTGGGCTTTTAATATTGGCGTTTTCTAAGCGTTGTAAATCCCTCTCCCCCGATGATTGCTGCATACATGAACGCTTTTTGGGCAAAGTAACCATCGGAGGAAATCACTAACGTTTGGTTCGATCGAGGGGGATACGTTTTGGAGACGGTGGATTGGAGCCGCGGATTAACGGAAATGACACTGGCCTTTCATATTTTGTTTGCGACGGTCGGGGTGGGCGTTCCGGTATTCATTTCGCTGGCCGAATGGATAGGGATTCGCAAAAAGGATGCTCATTATTCGTTAATGGCCCGGAGATGGGCGCGCGGCTTCGTCATTACGGTGGCCGTAGGCGTCGTCACCGGGACCTGCATCGGCCTGCAGCTTAGTCTGTTGTGGCCGGAATTTATGCGGTTGGCCGGTAATGTGATCGGCTTGCCGCTGTTCATGGAGACGTTTGCGTTCTTCTTCGAGGCGATCTTCCTCGGCATCTATCTCTATACCTGGAACCGATTTTCCAATCCGTATTATCACTGGCTGCTGACCCTTCCGATCATCATCGGCTCGTCCGCCTCCGCGCTGTTTATTACGACCGTCAATGCTTTTATGAATACGCCGCAAGGCTTTTCGCTCGAAAACGGGAGGCTGACGCATATCGACCCGATCGCAGCCATGTTCAATCCGGCGGCTCCGTCGAAGGTGGCGCATGTCCTGTCTTCCGCTTATTTGACGGCCGCTTTTCTATTGGCCATGATCGCCGCTTTCGCGATGCTGAGAGGACGAAAGGACGAATATTACCGAAAATCGATTCGCCTGAATATGACAGCAGGCCTGATCCTGGCGGCCGTTACGATCGGAGTCGGGGATATGGCCGCCCGTTTTTTGGCCGCGGAGCAGCCGGAGAAGCTTGCGGCAGCCGAGTGGCATTTTGAGACCGGCAGCAGAGCTCCGCTGGTCGTCGGAGGCCGGTTGGACCCGGATACGCAAGAGGTAACCGGGGCTATTGAAATTCCCTGGGCGCTCAGTCTGCTCGCAACCCACGATCCGGACGGGGTCGTCGTCGGCCTGAACGATATTCCGAGAGACGAATGGCCTCCGCTGTATGTGCATTACTTGTTTGATGCGATGGTCGGCATCGGGTTTTATTTGCTGGCCGTTCCGGTCCTTTTTCTTGCGCTGCTAAGGCTGAAACGGGAAAATGCTGCTTATCATCGCTGGCTGTTGGCCGGCATTTTGGCGGGAGGTCCGCTGTCCTTGCTCGCCATCGAACTTGGATGGTTTTATGCCGAGGTTGGCAGACAGCCATGGATTTTACGGGGATATTTGCGCGTGTCCGATGCGGCGACCACGAACGCGCATGTTGACATTGCCTTCTGGCTGTTTGCCGGCTTGTACGCCGTGCTCGGGATCGTATGTCTGTTCGTGCTGGTCCGTCTGTTTCGCAACAAACCGGCCGAACTGGAACTGGAAATGCGCCGCATCATTTTGTAAGGAGGAAGCCGGACATGTCGATCGAACAGCTTGGCATCACCATCCTTTGGAGCTTTCTGTACGGTTACTTGATTGTAGGTTCCATCGATTTCGGGGCGGGTTTCTACGCTTACTACAGTCGGGTGAGCGGTATGGAATCGATCATCGGGCCCGTCATTTCCAGGTACTTGTCCCCGGTCTGGGAAGTGACCAACGTGTTTCTCGTGTTTTTTATCGTCGGGATCGTCGGTTTCTTTCCGGAAACGGCTTATTATTATGGCACGGCGCTGCTCATTCCCGGCAGCATTGCGCTCATTTTGCTTGCCATTCGGGGGTCGTTCTACGCATTTGCGAATTACGGGGCGAAAAATAATTCCTTCTACCTGTTCGCATACGGAGCTACCGGACTGCTCATTCCTGCCGCTTTATCCACGGTGTTCACGATTTCGGAGGGAGGCTTTTTGTCCGTTCGGGGCAGCCATGTCGTCTTGCTGCTGGAAGAGCTGTTTTTCAGCGCGTACTCCTGGGCGGTTGTGTTGCTTGCCATGTCCAGCGTGCTGTTTATCAGTTCGACGTTTTTGACGTATTACGGGGCCCGCGCGGAAGATGCGAGAGCGCTCGAGCAGATGCGCCGCTTTGCCTTGTGGGGCGGCATTCCGACGATCATATCCAGCCTGTTCGTCTTCATTGCGCTGCGAAACCATAATCTGGAGCATTTTCAGCGCACGCTGGACGTATGGTGGATGTTCGGGTTGTCGCTCATCAGCTTTGCGATCGCGATGTGGCTCATTTGGCGGCGAAAATATTATGGCATCGCTTTTGTCATGGTGATGCTGCAGTTCGCCTTCGCTTTTTTCGGTTACGGCATCTCCCATCTTCCCTATTTGCTGTACCCTTACTTGACGGTGTACGGCGGGGTGACGAATCCGGCAATGGGGCGCGCGCTGATCGCGGCATTTATTGCCGGGTTCATATTGCTCGTCCCGTCGCTCGTTCTGCTGCTCCGATTGTTTTTGTTCAATGCCCGGTATGTGAAGGGGGAACTGTCGTGAATGTGTTCGATCAACAGGACAAATGGCTGATGCGCCTTTGTTTCGGCATCGCCTTTCTGCTGTTCGTATCCATCGTAAGGTTGGTATTGGAATGAAAAAAGAACAGGCAGCCAGGCGGTGAACGAAGCACCGGCTATGGCTTGCAAGCATGGCCCGTTGGCACGAGCATCCCGGTATAACCGAGCCGGTCCACCGCTTGCGCGATTTGCCGGAAGTAATGCAGATCCGTAATTTTGGCGCCTTTCGCAGTGCCCAGATATCTTCCGTCGCCCATCGTGGGCAAATACCAGAACATTTCCATATCGCATCCTCCTAGTCGTTTGTCGTACGGCTGCCGGCAATGAGAGCTAGCAAATGCCGCCGCAAAGCGGTAAATTCCTTGTTGGCGCGCAGCTCGTCGAACGGCACGTCGAGTTGTTCGCGGAACAGCGGATTGGCAAAGTCCTGAACGATCCGTCCGGGACCCGGCTGCATGACCAGAATCCGGCGGCCAAGCAGCAGCGCTTCGTCCACATCATGCGTGATGAAGAAAATGCATATGCGCGTTCGCTGCCAGATGCTGCGCAGGTGCAGCTGCATGGACTCCCGGGTGAGCGCGTCGAGCGCGCTGAAAGGTTCGTCCATCAGTACGATGCTGGGCTCCGCGGCTAATGTCCTCGCCAAGGCGGCGCGCTGCTTCATGCCGCCGGAGAGCTGATGCGGCAGCAGATCAGCCGCTTCCTCCAGGCCGACCAAGGCCAAATATTCGGCAACGATGCGTTTGCGCTCCTTGCGGGGAACGCCTGCCATCCGCAGACCGAACGCCACATTGCCGGCGATGGACAGCCACGGAAACAGGTTGGCGTGTTGGAAGACGACGCCGACATGCGGATCGGGCTTCGTATGAATCGAACCGTTGATCCGGACCGTGCCCTCGGTCGGTTCCAGATAGCCTGCAATAATGTTCACCAGGGAGGACTTGCCGCAGCCTGACGGTCCCAGCACGCAGACAAACTCGTCGGGCTTCAGGTCGAGGTCGATTCCTTGTCAATGCATTTTTTGATCCCCTGCTATCGAGCAGCATATCGAGTGTTTTGGGGCGGCTACTCGGGGTTTTAAGTCGGTGGGACGTCGTAGGGCAAGGAGCTTATGATTGACATTTTGAGGTGAGGCAAATGAGAAATGATAATGAAATCTTGTATAAAGAGGTGCAACTCTCCCAAAGTGGATATGGATATTGATGATCTTCTTGTTGCCCGCTCTTCTTTTTTGGGGGATCGCATATGTACAAATCGGATTAGGTAAGACAGTTGGAAATCAACCGATGTCAGATACAGGAGTTATGATTATGGCTTTGATATTTGGACTCCTAATACCAGCGCTATTCATATTTATGAAAGCTGGGATCGTCGTAACAAAACAAGAAGTGATCATGCTTTGAAGGAGAACTTAAAAACAAGTTGATGAAAGATTCGAAGAAGCTGGCATCATCTCACAAGAATGCCGGAAACTCTTGTACCACAAGGGTTTTCGGCATTTTCTCACTTCGCAAAGACAAGCCGTTAGGCTCAAAAACCGGATGCTCCTCACCCGATAAAGCATCCGTTTTTGCGTTTAATACACGTCGCGCCTATATCTTTTCCCTTTGTTCCGGGCCCCGGAACGGAAAGATCGTTCATTCCGGCCAGACCTTCCGGAGTCTGGCGTTGTGGCCGGGTCAGCCGTTTGTCCGTATAATAAGTAAGGATGACAAACACCGACAATAAACCGTCTCCAAAGCCAGCTGACAAGGAGGAGTAACAGAACGTGGAAATGAATGATGCCGCTGTCCGGAATAAGCCCAAAAGCAAAACTCAGGCACTTCTGGAAGTATTCGCCGTATCCACGAAACTCGGTCTCACTTCATTCGGAGGGCCGATCGCTCATCTCGGTTATTTTCATGACGAATACATACGTAGCCGCAAATGGATGGACGAACGAAGCTATGCCGATCTGGTCGCGCTATGTCAATTTCTTCCCGGTCCTGCCAGCAGCCAGGTGGGGATCGGAATCGGCATCATTCGCGCCGGTCTGCTTGGCGGGCTGACGGCTTGGCTCGGATTTACGCTGCCGTCGGTCATCGCGCTTGTTCTGTTCGCCTTTCTTTTGCAAGGTTTTGATATCGGCCATGCAGGATGGATTCACGGACTCAAGATCGTCGCCGTGGCCATTGTCGCTCAGGCCGTTCTGGGCATGGGACAAAAATTGACTCCTGACCGCAACAGGGCGACAATCGCGATCGTTGCAGCGTCCGTTACCCTCTTGTGGCAGACCGCTTTCAGCCAGGTATTGCTTATTGTTCTCGCCGGTGCAGCCGGACTTCTGCTATACCGAAAAACGACCATACCGAAAGCGCCTAACCTGTCTGTTCCGGTCAGCCGCAGCTTTGCTGTCGTCTGCTTGACGCTTTTCTTCGGACTTCTGATCGTATTGCCTCTGCTTCGACAATTCGGTGCCTTGGACTGGCTGGCCTTGTTCGACAGCTTTTATCGCGCAGGTTCCCTTGTGTTCGGAGGAGGGCACGTCGTTCTTCCGCTGCTCGAACGGGAAGTCGTGCCTACGGGGTGGATCAGCAAGGAGGACTTTTTAGCGGGTTACGGCGCGGCGCAAGCTGTGCCCGGACCGTTGTTCACCTTTGCCGGGTATTTAGGGGCGATGATTAGCGGTGTGAAAGGGGCTTTAATCGCGACAGCGGCTATTTTCCTGCCCGCTTTTCTGCTGATCACAGGCGCGTTACCGTTCTGGAATGCCTTGCGGAAAAGCCCGAAAGTACAGGGGGCGCTGGTCGGGATCAACGCAGCGGTTGTCGGTATTTTGTTAGCCGCGCTTTATAACCCTCTATGGACGACGGCTATTCTGGCTCCGGCCGATTTTGCCCTCGTTTCGATTCTGTTTTTAATGCTCGTCTTTTGGAAGCTGCCGCCTTGGGTTGTCGTCATCACGGGTGCAATAGGGGGAACACTAATTGGTCTTATTTGAGTCAGATATACCCCACCGGATATCCATTTCGGTGGAGGTATTGACTTTTTCATATTCATATATAACAATATGGTTATATGATGATTGAATAGCGAGGTGACATCGCGATCATGACATTCGAGAAATTGGCCGATACGTTGAAAGCACTCGCGGACCCGACCCGGTTGAAAATCATTTCGTTATTGCGTATCCGCGATTGCTGCGTCTGTGAACTGGTTCCCATTTTTAATATATCCCAACCGGCCGTTTCCAAGCATTTGAGTCGTCTTAAAACGGCTGAACTGGTCCGCGAGACGCGCAAAGGCCAATGGGTGTTTTACTCGTTGAATGAGAAGAGGCTTGCGGAAACCGGATTGGCTTTAAGCCATTTGCCCGATTTATCCGAGCATTTAAAGAAATTGGAGGAGCAAGGGCTGTTAGTCACATGCGAGTAAACAAGAGGGGTACACGAAATGGGTGAAAAGGCGGGAAAGCGATTATCTTTCCTGGATCGTTATTTGACATTATGGATTTTTGTTGCGATGGCTATCGGAATTGGAACAGGCGCTATGTTTCCGAATTTCGTTGCGTTTCTCGATCAATTTCAAGCGGGAACGACGTCCGTTCCGATTGCGATCGGTTTGATTCTGATGATGTATCCGCCACTTGCAAAGGTTCGTTACGAGGAGTTGGGGCGCGTTTTCCGGAACGGAAAAATTTTAGCGCTTTCCCTTGTGCAAAACTGGGTCATCGGTCCGCTCTTCATGTTCGTCCTTGCAATCGTCTTTTTACAGGGATATCCCGAATATATGGTCGGGCTCATTATGATCGGGCTCGCCCGTTGTATTGCGATGGTCATCGTTTGGAACGATTTATGTCAAGGAGATACTGAATATGCCGCGGGACTCGTCGCGTTCAATTCGATTTTCCAAATACTGTTTTACTCGGTGTACACCTATCTTTTTGTGACGATCTTGCCGGGGTGGTTCGGTCTCAAAGGTATGGTTGTCGACATTACGATGTCCGAAGTGGCCCGAAGCGTGTTGATTTATTTGGGCATTCCGTTCCTGGCCGGCATGATCACCCGCCTCCTATTCGTGAAAGCAAAGGGGCGGACCTGGTATGAAAAAGTCTTTATTCCGAAAATCAGCCCCGTTACCCTGATTGCTTTATTGTTTACCATTATCGTCATGTTCTCGTTAAAAGGCGACACCATTGTTCGATTGCCGCTCGATGCGGTCCGGATTGCGATCCCGCTGCTCATTTACTTCGTGGCGATGTTCTTGATTTCTTTCTATATGGGAAAAAAATCGGGGGCGAATTATCCGGTTACGTCGACTCTCGCGTTCACGGCTGCAAGCAATAACTTCGAGCTGGCGATTGCCGTTGCGGTTGGCGTATTCGGCATTCATTCGGGCGCGGCTTTCGCTGCCGTCATCGGTCCCTTGGTGGAGGTGCCGGTCATGATTGCTTTGGTCAACGTCGCCCTGTGGTTTCAGCGGAAGTATTTCCAACCTAAAACGATATCCTGAAGGGAGCTCCTGTCATGGCCCAAAAAATCATTTACTTCCTATGTACCGGCAATTCTTGCCGCAGCCAGATGGCGGAAGGATTCGGGAAGAAATATCTCGGAGACAAGTACGGCGTGTACAGCGCGGGCATTGAAGCGCATGGTCTGAATCCCAATGCCGTCAAGGCAATGGCGGAAAAAGGGATTGACATCTCCAAACAAACGTCGGATGTGATCGATCCGGAGATTTTGAACAACGCGGATTATGTCATTACGCTTTGCGGTGACGCCAACGATAAATGCCCGATCACGCCGCCGCACGTTGTCCGGCTTCATTGGGGATTTGACGATCCGGCCAAGGCTGCAGGCACAGAAGAAGAGAAATGGAACGTGTTTCAGCGTGTGCGCGATCAGATCGAAGCAAGAATCCAGCAGTTTGCAGCCGAAGGCAAATAAAATACGGAAATGTTCGCTTTTCATCCAGTGAGTACATGAGATGAAGATTGGTGAGAATGAAGAAAAGAGGAGGGGTTCTCCTTCAAGCTGAAAAAAGAATAATCGCCTAAACTTAGGAGGCTGCTTATGAACGCGCTAATATTTCGCGGGCCAGGAAAGTTCGAGTGGGTGGAGAAAGACAAGCCGACGATTCAGAAACCGACGGATGCCATCGTAAAAATCACGAAAACGACGATTTGCGGCACGGACTTGCATATTTTGGGCGGCGACGTGCCGGCGGTAACCGACGGCCGGACACTGGGACACGAAGGTGTCGGCATCGTTGAAGAAGCGGGGGCGGCCGTCAACAATTTCAAGCACGGAGACCGCGTGCTGATTTCCTGTGTCACATCCTGCGGAAGATGCGAGTACTGCAAAAAAGCGATGTACGCGCATTGCGAAGACGGCGGCTGGATTTTGGGACACCTCATCGACGGCACGCAGGCGGAATACGTTCGCATCCCTTACGCCGATACGAGCATGTATCATATTCCTTCGGGTAGCGATGAGGAAGCGCTTGTCATGCTCAGCGACATTTTGCCGACGAGTTTGGAAATCGGGGTCATAAACGGCGGCGTTCAGCCGGGGGATGTGATCGCGATCGTCGGGGCCGGTCCGGTCGGGATGTCGGCGCTTCTGACAGCGCAGTTGTATTCGCCGGCGGAGATTATCATGGTCGACCTTGACGATAATCGCCTGGAACTGTCCAAAAAGTTCGGAGCTACCCATACCATTAACAGCTCCGAAGGAAATGCGGTCGAGCGCGTGATGGCCTTGACCGATGGCAAGGTGTCGATGTGGCGATTGAGGCCGTCGGGTTCCCGGTAACCTTCGATATCTGTCAGCAAATTTTGAAGCCGGGCGGACGGCTGGCCAACGTCGGGGTGCACGGCAAGCCTGTCGAGCTGCATCTGGAAAAATTGTGGATTCGCAATGTCAAGATCACAACCGGGCTGGTTAGCACGAGCATGACCCCGATGCTGCTAAAGACCGTGCAGTCCGGGAAGATCAAACCCGAACAATTGATCACTCACCGTTTTCCCCTGAACCAGATCGCAGAGGCGTACGAGGTGTTTAAAAATGCAGCCAAAGCAAAAGCGATGAAAGTCATTTTATACAACGATTGAATTCCCGTTGAAAGGAACGGTTTACACCGTTTTTTTTCTTTTTTCTGGGATCAAACATTACTCCCTGCTCTCCCTGTTGTCCATCGCCGCGGGGTTGCTGCTCGCATGGCTGATGTGGAGAATGGTTTACGTCCCGCTGACGCAGTTAAGCAAAGAGATCCGGCAACTGGGCAACAGCAGATTCCATTCGGAAATCAAAAAGACGAACATCCCGGAATACGACGAGCTGCTGCATCAGTTTTGGCGCACGCGCAAACAGGTATGGGAGCTTCTGCTCGAGGTGGAACAGAAAGAGAAGCGCCGTGCCGATCTGGAAGTCGAGAAGCTGATGTACCAGATCAATCCCTACTTTCTGTACAATACGCTGGATACGGTTTCATGGATCGCCCGTCTGAACGGGCAGGATGAGATTGACAAGCTGGTCACGTCCTTGAACAAGCTGCTCCACTATAACCTGGGCAAGCAGGGGCAGGAAACGACCGATGTCCGACAATACAGCCTTATCCGTTCAATATTTGAAGCAGTTGTTGGAGGCATGGAACTGATATGTCCGTCGAGCAGCAGATCGACAAGTTGTTGTCGCGTATGACGTTGCAGGAGAAAATCGGGCAAATGATCCAGACGGGCACGTTCGAGGAAGCCGACAAGGAGAAGATTCGAATGGGCCGGATCGGCTCCGTGCTCGGCGTAACCGGTGCGGACCTGGTTAACGAGCTGCAGCGGATCGCGGTGGAGGAGTCGCGGCTCGGCATACCGCTATTGATCGCCGGCGATGTTATTCATGGCTACCGCACGACGTTTCCGATTCCGCTCGCGGAAGCTTGCAGCTGGGATATGGCCTTGATCGAGGAGACGGCCGCCGTGGCCGCCAGGGAAGCGTCCGCCGCCGGCATTCATTGGATTCTCGCGCCGATGGTCGATATCGCGCGTGATCCGAGGTGGGGCCGCGTCGCTGAAGGAGCGGGCGAGGACGTCTGGCTGGCGGCGGCAATCGCCCGCGCCCGCGTAGCGGGCATCCAGCGAACGATTGGGAAGACCGTCCGCACATGGTCGCTTGCCCCAAGCACTTTGCCGGCTACGGGCTCGCTGAAGCCGGAAGGGACTATAACACGGTCGATGTCTCCGAGCGGAGGCTCAGGGAAACGTATTTCCCACCGTTCCAGGCGGCCTTGGAAGCGGGGGCCGGCACCATGATGTGCGCGTTCAATGAGCTGAACGGCGTGCCGTGTACGGGCAACCGGTGGCTTCTCACCGACGTGCTGCAGCAGGAATGGGGCTTCCAGGGCTTCGTCGTGAGCGACTGGGAATCGATCGACGAGCTTGTGCAGCACGGCTTCGCCGAGTCCAGGGAGGAAGCGGCCCGGATCGCCATCGAAGCCGGCGTGCATATGGACATGCAGGCCCGAGTCTATAACGAGTACTTGGAGCAGCTCGTGAACCGGGGGATCGTGCCGGAGTCTGTAATCGATGATGCGGTGCGAAGAATATTGCGCATCAAATTCCGGGCGGGCTTATTCGACCAACCGTATACGCCTCCCGAGCATGCGGCTTCGCTGCTCCTTCATCCCGACCATGTGAGGACGGCCAGGGCAATGGCGCGGGAGTCCATCGTTCTCCTGAAGAACGAGCATAACGTGCTTCCTCTGACAAGCCGTGTCCGTAAACTGGCGGTCGTCGGACCGCTCGCCGACGATCGGGCTGCCGTTCTTGGCTGCTGGGCCGGTCAGGGACGCAGCGAAGACGCGGTGTCCATCCTGCAGGGCATCGTCGCGACGGCGGAACCGGATGTGGAAATCATGTTTTGCCGGGGATGGCGCGAAGAGACCGCAGAACCGGACATCGCGCAAGCCGTCGATATCGTCCGGCAATGCGAGACCGCCGTTGTCGTATTGGGGGAAACCGCCGATATGAGCGGCGAGAACAACAGCCGCACCTCGATCGAGCTTCCGAGCGGTCAACTCGAGCTGCTCAAGGCGATCCATGCCACGGGCGTGCCGGTTGTGCTCGTCCTGGTGAACGGCCAGCCGCTCGCGCTGGAATGGGCGGACCGGCATATACCGGCTATCGTGGAAGCGTGGCATCTGGGAACACAAGCAGGCATGGCCGTCGCCGATATTTTGTTCGGCAAGCATAATCCGAGCGGCAAGCTGCCGATCACGTTTCCGAGAAGCACCGGTCAAATTCCGATTTATTACAGCGCGAAGAAAACGGGCAGACCGGGGCTGAAACGTTATGCGGACAGCGAGGTTGAGCCGTTGTATCCGTTCGGCTACGGACTGAGTTATACCCGGTTCGAGTACGACCGGTTATCGATCAGCAGCACCGAGATAAAGGCCGGCGACACGATAACGGTATCGGCGCGGATTACGAATGCCGGAACGATGGAGGGCGCGGAGACCGTCCAATTGTATATATGCGACGAGGCTGCCAGCATCACGAGACCGGTCAAGGAATTGAAAGGGTTCGCGAAAATTTCGTTGAAGCCCGGAGAAAGCCATCTGGTGGAGTTCCGGCTTTCCGCCGAGCAGCTCGGATTTTTCAATGCGGACGGCCGCTATGTCGTGGAACCGGGCCGCTTTACGGTGTGGATCGGCCCCGACAGCAGAGGGGGATTGTGCGGAACGTTCTCCGTCATTCCCTGAATTTCGGATGAAGCATAAACGGCGGGGGAACGGCGCATGTCCTGCAACGGAATCGCCGCCCCCGGGACCGGATGCCGGATCGAACCGGCCAATCGTCCGGCTGCCGCCCGGATCAAAATAAAGGGGAAAGCAGACGCGCAAAAATTTCTTTCCGTTTCTGGGATTTCGGCCGCTTCTCGAATTCCGCGGGCACGATTTCTTCGCTTTCCCCAAGATCGCGAAAAAAATCGGCAACGAGGCGGTTGACGACCTGGCCGTCAAAAAACATCGCATTAATTTCGAATTGGCCGATAAAGCTTCGCATGTCCAGATTCGCGCTCCCGGAGCAAGCCGTTTCGTCGCATATCACAACTTTGGCATGGATAAACCCTTTTTGATAGCGATAAAACCGGATGCCGGCCTGCAGCAAGTCCTGAACGAAAGACAAAGAAGCCCAATATACGACCTTTGAATCCGGAACCGCGGGAATAATGACGCGCACATCGACGCCGCGCATCGCAGCCGTTTTTAATGCCAGGAAGACGGCGGGATCGGGAATGAAATAAGGGGTTTCGATATAAATGCGCTTTTTCGCCGATACGATCAAGGTGAAAATCAGCTCGAGAATCGTTTCATCCGGTCCGCTTTTGATCATTTGCACGAATTCGTTCCCTTGCGCCGGCCGAACGGGATAATAGACAGGATCGTCCAGCAGCTGCCGTTTGACCACAAACCAATCCCGGGCAAAGGTATACTGAATCCACAGCACCGCATCCCCTTTTATGCGAAAATGGGTATCCCGCCAGTAGCCGATTTCCGCTTTCCGCCCCAAATATTCGTCGCCGACATTCAACCCTCCGATAAAGCCGACTTCTCCGTCCACCACGACGATTTTCCGGTGATTTCGATAATTGATCCGCTTGTTCAGGAAGGCGGGTACCGGGGGAGAGAAGCACCCGATTTCCACGCCGGCATCCTTGAGCTCCCGCAAATACGTTTTCCGCAAGCGAAGGCATCCGATTCCGTCGTACAGCAGCCTCACGTTTACGCCTTCCCGCGATTTTCGGATTAGTAATTGTTGGAAACGCTTGCCGATCTCATCGTCGCGTATGATGTAAAATTCAATATGGATATAAACTTTTGCCAGGGAAATCGATTCGAACATCGCCGCAAAGGCTTCCGTTCCTTCCGTATAGACCGTTGTCTGATTGCAGACGGTAATGGGAAGGAAAATGTTGTTTTTTAGCATCGCCCGCAAACGTTCGTCGCCAACGTGCTGCCGGACCGTTTCCGGCGGGAGACGCTGCGCGCACCTGTCTGCAAGTTTTTCCTTTAAAGGGGCCAGCATCCTGTTCGTTTTGCAGCGTGCGGGATCGATCCGGGAATATTCTTTGCCGATAAAATAATAAGCCGCGAATCCGATCAGCGGGAAGACCATCAGGATGACCAGCCAGGCAACCGCTTTTTGCGGACGGCAATATTCATTAATTAGCACGATTGCCATCTGGCCGATGATCAGCAATAGGGCCGATATGATCCAGAGCAAGGGTATCGTCTCTCCTCCATGGCCGCCTGAGCGTGTTGTCGTTTCGTAAGAAAGAGCTTTGATTAAGTTGTCCCAAAAAAGTTCGAACCCGACATGGGAACTTCCGGTTTTGGGATAAAAGTTATCCCATATGTAGAATCTATCCATATCAAAAGACTGGAAAAAAGGAGCTGACCTGTATGGGATTCGGCAAACAAGGCGGCGACAAGCTGATTATCGGCATAGATGTGGGATCGACGACCGTCAAAGCTACGGTGGTGAATCCGGAAACCAAACAAATTCTGTGGTCGGACTATCATCGCCACCATACGAAACAAGCGGAAAAAGTATTGGACATGCTGGTTGCGATCGGCAACGAATTTCCTGACATCATACAGGAAAACATTCGCGTCTTTGCGACGGGTTCCGGCAGCGGTCCCATTGCCCCGCATATTGGAGCGAAGTTTGTCCAGGAAGTAAATGCCGTTACGATGGCTGTCGAGCATCTTCACCCCGATGTCGGGAGCGTCATCGAATTGGGGGGACAAGACGCGAAGATTATCATTTTCAAGGAAAACGAGGAGACGGGGAACAAGCAGGCGCTGACCTCTATGAACGACAAATGCGCATCGGGGACGGGCGCCACCATTGACAAGTGCATGATCAAAGTGGGAATGCCCATGGAAGAAGTGGGAAAGCTGCACTTCGACGTCACGCGTGTCGCCCATTTCGGGTCGAATCAGCCTGCCTGTTTGTTCTCGTTCACCAGGAGCATTTGATTTTTTTTGTGCAAGCCTTTTTTGTAATATACCGCAATCAGGAAGACAAACCAGAGCGGTCCGACCACGAGGGCGATCCGCGTGTCCGGCGAGAAAGCCATCAGGATGATGACCAGAGCCAGAAACGCCAAGGACACATAAGAGCTGTAAGGCGCCCAGGGCATTTTGTAGGCCAGCTGGCTCCGCTCGGTTTCGGACAGCGATTTACGGAACCGCAGCTGCGAAATCAGGATTACCGCCCAAGTCCATACCGCTCCGAACGTGGCAATGCTCGTCACCCAGATGAATACTTTTTCCGGAACCAGGTAGTTCAGCACGACGCCGACGAGCAGCGCGAGCGCGGAGACAATAATGGCGGTTGCGGGTACGCCTCTCTTGTTCAACCGATTGAATTTCGGAGAAGCTTCCCTTTGTTGTGCCAGATTGAACAGCATGCGGCCGGTGCTGAAAATCCCGCTGTTGCAGGAGGACAAAGCCGCCGTCAGCACGACAAAGTTGATGATGCCCGCCGCATACGGAATGCCGATCTGATCGAAGGTCATGACGAACGGACTGCCTTTTTGCCCGATTTCATTCCAGGGATAAATGGACATGATCACGAACAGAGCGCCGACGTAGAAAATGAGAATTCTCCAGAAAACGCTGTCAATAGCGCGGGACAGCGACTTTCTAGGGTTTTGAACCTCGCCGGCGGTAACCCCGATCATTTCAATCCCCAGATAAGCGAACATGACCATCTGCAAGGATAAAAATACGCCTTTGAAACCGTTCGGGAAAAATCCGCCGTTCTCCCACAAATTACTGATACCGGTCGGGATGCCGCCGTTGCCGATACCGAAGGCAATCATACCGACTCCAAGCACAATCATGGAGATGATGGCTACAATTTTAATCAGCGCAAACCAGAATTCCAGCTCGCCGTAAGCTTTGACGGCAATCAGGTTGACAGCGCTCATGATGACCAGCGCGGCCAATGCCCAGATCCAGCGCGGCACGTCTGGGAACCAGAACCCCATATATACGGCGACCGCCGTAATTTCCGCCATGCAGGTAATGACCCACAAAAACCAGTAGTTCCAGCCGGTCAAATATCCGAACAGAGGTCCCATATAGTTGCGTGCGTATCGGCTGAAGGAACCGGCAACCGGGTTCTGAACGGCCATTTCCCCAAGCGCGCGCATGATGAAAAAGATCGCGAGGCCGCCAAGGGCATAAGCAAGTAAAATCGCAGGCCCCGCCAATTTGATGGCGGATGCGGAACCGAGAAACAATCCGACCCCGATCGCCGCTCCCAGGGACATCAATGTGATGTGCCGTTGTTCAAGCCCCCGTTTCAACTCGGTTGTGTTGGAATGATTGCTCATGTTGAAACCCCTTTCAAGTCATCAATCCGTTTGACCGGGGCTTCGATAGTCTGGATACGTTGGCGGAGGCGATCTACAGCGCGCTCTGCTGTCCGGTCACGATCGAAGACGCCAATCACCGGCTGTTGGCATACAGCTCTCATGAAGATATGACAGATCCCGCCCGAATTTCAACCATTATGGGACGCAAGGTTCCGCAAAAAGTGATCGGCTCGCTATGGAGAAACGGCGTGATGAAGCGTCTTTTGCAGAGCGAAATTCCGGTCCGCATCTCCGCGGTGGAGGAGATCGGGCTGGGGGACCGGGTGGCCGTCGCGATCCGAAAAAATCAGGATGTGCTCGGTTTTATCTGGGTATTGGAAGTGAACAAGCCGCTCGACGAACCGGAGCTGCGTCAGCTCCAATGGGCGGCCGAAGCTGCCCGCTCGCAACTGGACCGGCTTCAGATGAAATCCCGGAAAGAGGAGAAAAGCTATCACGATTTTTTCTGGCAGCTACTGACCGGCCACCTGAAATCGGACGAAATCGTTCGCGGAAGGGCGAAGCAGCTGGGGCTGCAGCTGCCGGAACGGTATCACGTGACCGTGCTCCAGTTCGATGCGCCCATCTCGGACAAGCTGCACCAGCAAATTCGTTATACATTGGAAACGACGCCTTTCGTCCGGATCGTCCTGCATGCGGTGACCGATTCCCAATTGGTGCTGCTGGCGGCGGCGCCTTCCCCCTCTGCGGATGATGAGGAGGAGCCGCAGGAGCCGCTTCTGCGAATGGTCCGCCAAATGAAGCAGCGATTCGGGATTTCGCCTGTCCAAAGCTGCAGCGGGATGATCTACGACGACTACGCCATGGTGGAACGAAGCTACCAGGAAGCCTCCGCGCTGCTGCAGATCAAGCAGCGGTTTCCCGAGGAGACGAAAGCGGTGTTTAACTACACCGATCTGGGTTATTACCGCTATCTCCCTCATATTTTGCAGGAAAAGCAGCTGCACCGGTTCGAAAATCCCGCGCTGCGAAAAATACGGAAGTATGACCGTGAACTTCACAGCCGCCTGCTGCAAACGCTCGAAGTGTTCCTGAACAACGACAGCAATGTCAAAGCTGCGGCGGAGCTGCTGCATATTCACATTAACACGCTCACCTACCGCTTGAAGCGTATCGCCGAGATCGGGGGGATCGATCTGAACAGCATGGATCAGAAGGTTACGCTCTATCTCGATTTGAAGACGGAAAAAATGGAGCAGTAACCGGGAATGACGTTCCATCGCGCAGTGGAGGCTTTGTTTATTTTCACAAGACCCCGGCTATTTTTTCTGAATTTGAAACAACGAAATAAAGCGCTTTCTCCCTTATACTTGCGGTAGACCGCAAAACAAAAGGGGAGATACTGATATGAAAATCGGAATTCCGAAAGAAATCAAAAACAACGAAAATCGGGTGGCGATCACGCCGGCGGGCGTCGACGCTTTCGTCAAAGCCGGACACGAAGTGATAATCGAAACGAATGCCGGAGTCGGAAGCGGTTTCACCGATGAGGACTACGCCGCAGCCGGGGCGACGATTTTGCAACAGGCGGCCGACGTCTGGGCCGGCGCCGATATGGTCATGAAAGTGAAAGAGCCGCTGTCGTCCGAATACGGCTATTTCCGTGACGGACTGATTTTGTTCACGTACTTGCATCTGGCGGCGGAGCCGGGATTGACCCGGGCGCTGATGGACAAAGGCGTTACCGCCGTCGCTTACGAAACCGTGGAAGTGAACCGCACGCTGCCGCTTTTGACGCCGATGAGCGAAGTGGCCGGCCGGATGGCGCCCCAGATCGGCGCGCAGTTTTTGGAAAAGCCTTACGGCGGCAAAGGCGTGCTGCTCGGAGGCGTGCCCGGCGTGAAGCGGGCCAAAGTGACGATTATCGGCGGAGGCATCGTAGGCACCAATGCGGCGAAAATCGCCGTCGGGCTCGGCGCTCACGTGACGATTATCGATCTGAATCCGGAACGTCTGCGTCAATTGGACGATATTTTCGGCAGCGGCCTGCAAACGATGATGTCCAATCCGTTCAATATTGCCGAAGCGGTGGCGGAATCCGATCTGGTCGTGGGGGCGGTGCTCATTCCGGGCGCAAAAGCGCCGAAGCTGGTTACGGAAAGCATGATCCGCTCCATGAAGCCGGGTTCGGTCGTTGTGGATGTGGCGATCGACCAGGGCGGGATTATCGAGACGGTAGACCGCATCACGACCCATGACGACCCGACGTTTGTCAAACACGGTGTCGTCCACTACGCTGTCGCGAACATGCCGGGGCCGTTCCGAGAACGTCGACGATCGCGCTGACCAATGTGACCTTGCCGTACGCCCTGCAAATTGCCAATAAAGGCGTCATCCGCGCCGTGAAGGAGAACAAGGCGCTGCTTCAAGGGGTCAATGTCGCAGCGGGAAGCGTGACGTACAAAGCGGTGGCCGACAGCCTTGGCCACGAATACGTCCCGGTCGAAGAGGCGCTGGAGAAAATTCCGTCTGTCCTGTAACGATGTCCGTCTCCTCCGGGCTTCGGTCCGGAGGAGGGATGCAATTGCCGCATCGGACAGCAACGTTGCCAGAACGGAGGCGCTACATCATGTTTGGTTACAGAGAGACTTGGGCCGAAGTTTCGCTCGACGCCATAGCCCATAATGTAAGGGCGATCAAAGCGGGGATCAAGCCTTCCTGCCGCTTCATGGCGGTGGTTAAGGCGGACGGTTACGGTCATGGCGCGGTCCAGACCGCCAAGGCGGCGCTTGAAGCCGGAGCCGATCGGCTGGGCGTGGCCTTGTTGGACGAGGCGTTGCAGCTGCGGGTGTCCGGCATCGATTGCCCCATTCTCGTGCTGGGGTACATGCCCCCCGCGTCCGTCGAAGCGGCTGTAAAACATCGCATCGCCGTGACCGTATCCACCAGGGAAGAGCTGGAAGCCGTGATGGAATGCGCGGCCAGCCATCGGCAGCATGCCGATGTGCATTTGAAAGTGGATACGGGGATGTCGCGGCTCGGCGTGACCGACCGCGAAACGGCTCTTGACCTGGCGCGGCTGGCAGCGAGCTCGCCATGGATCAGGCTGGAAGGCATTTTTACGCATTTTGCCAGCGCCGACAGTCCGGACGAGACGTACACCCAGGGCCAGTTCCGGACGTTTCTGGCTTATATCGCGCATCTGGAGCGCCACGGTATCCGGGTACCGGTCAAACATTGCTGCAACAGCGCGGCGACCCTGCGTTTTTCGGAGATGCATCTGGATATGGTTCGGGTCGGCATCAGCTTGTACGGCTTGCTGCCTTTTGCCGGACCTGTGCCGGGATTGCCCGAGCTGCGGCCGGCGATGCAGTGGAAAACGAGAATTGCGGCGTTGAAGCAGATACCCGCCGGGCAGCCGATCGGATACGGCTGCACGTATCGGCCGGAACGGCCCAGCCGGATCGCGGTCATTCCGGCCGGATATGCCGACGGGCTGTCCCGCCGGTTGTCCAACCGGGGCAGCATCATGATCGGCGGACGGAAAGCGCCGATCGTCGGCAGGGTATGCATGGACCAGACGATGGCAGATGTCAGCGCCATCCCCGGCGTTCGGGTCGGGGACGAAGCGATCCTGTTCGGCTGCGCCGAAAAAGGCTGCCTGCCGGTCGACGAGATGGCTTCCCAGCTGGATACGATCCACTACGAAATCGTCTGTACGGTCGGCAAGCGGGTTCCCCGCGTATACTTGCAGGGACGGACGGTCATCGAGACCGTCAACCATGTGCTCTCACAGACGGGAGCTTTATGCTGTCATTCTGCCGAATCATCCGGCACTTTGTCATTACACGCCACAGGAGGTCATCATGAACCAGCAGGTGGGAATTAGCGGCACGGGCAGAATCGGCCGGCTGTTAATCCGGAAAGCGTTTGCGTCCGGCATCCCGGGGGCGCAAGTTACGGTAATCAATTCGACAAGCCCGATCGGGACGGTAGCGCATTTGCTGAAATACGATACGGTGCACGGCAAATGGGACGCCGACATTCAAGTCGAAACAGACAAGCTGATCATCAACGGGCAAGAGGTGGCGTTCGTTTCGGAACGCGATCCGTCGCTGCTGCCGTGGGACAGATACGGGATCGACATCGCGATCGACGCCACCGGCAAGTTCAATGATCGTTCGGGAGCGTCGAAGCATTTGACGGCGGGCGCGAAGCGTGTCGTCGTGACGGCCCCCGGCAAAGACCTGGATCTGACGGTCGTGATGGGTGTCAACGAATCTAGCTACGATCCGGACAAGCATACGCTGTTGTCCACCGCATCGTGCACGACGAACTGCCTTGCGCCGGTGCTGTATATTCTCGACCGCGCGTTCGGCATCGCCTCCGGCTGGATGACGACGGTTCACGCCTATACGAACGATCAGAACCATCTCGACAATCCGCACAAGGACTTGCGGCGCGCGCGGGCCTGCACGCAGTCGATCGTGCCGACTTCCACCGGTGTCGGCAAAGCGCTGGCCGGGGTGCTGCCGCATCTGGCCCCCGTCATTCGGGGGTTGTCGCTGCGCGTGCCGACGCAGGACGTTTCGCTTGTCGATTTGACGGCCGAGGTTCGCCGTCCCGTATCCAAAGAAGAAGTGCGACAGGCGTTCAGGGCAGCGGCGCAAGGCACGCTCGCGCCGTATGTCGAGTACAACGAGCTGCCGCTCGTATCGTCGGACTACGTCGGCAATGACAAGTCGGCGGTTGTCGACGGCCTTTCGCTGATGGCTTCGGGACGGCAAGTGAAGGTGCTGGCATGGTACGACAACGAATGGGCGTACGCCTGCCGGGTGCTGGATTTCGTCGCCCATGTCGCCGGACAGCATGCGGAGAAGGCGAGCAAGCGATTAAGCGAAATGCCGATACGCTGCTGACGAACGGGTGCCGGCTTTTTTACCGAGAATGCGGTAACTTTGCCGTCAACGGAAAGGGGACGAATCGCGTCAGTTCTTGGACACGGTTCCATGCCCTCGTTTCTTCACCAAAGCAATGCAGAACAGCAGCATCGGCACACCGAGCAGTACCGTCAATATCGTAAAGGTAACCGAGGTCCCGAGGGCATGGATAAGTTCCTGCAGGTTGTTTGCAATCCAGTGACTGAACACAATTAAAATAAAACCGAGCGGGTAGACAATAGGCCGGTAATCGGACAGATTCATCCATTGAGCGGCGGCAAGCACGAGTACGTAAAAAAACAAATAAATTTTCATAAAAGCGCCAAATACCCAAATCGCGACATATAGTGATTCCAGATGAGAGAAAAATTCGGCCAGGCTGATGTACCTTGCCAAAATGAGAAAAGGATAAGTGAAATGGCCCGTAATTTCTCCCAGGAGCAGCAGCGTCACCAAATTGGCAATCACCAACGTCACGATCACCGCGATTAAAGCGATCGAGACGCTTTTGGCCGCTTTCTCGCGGTCGCTGACAAAAGGAAGAAGAAACGTTACGGTAATAAATTGGCAGTACCAGGACTGCAGAACGGTTGAACCCGCAACCGAAGGCATAATCCCTTCCGCCATGACCGGAAAAATATTCAACGGCTCCAGATCGGGTATGATCGGAAGCACGTTCGATAAAAAAAGAACGATAAAAACAGGCAGGATCAGCTGCGCGAATCTGCCCGTTATTTCTACGCCTCCGCGCGAGGCTATTGCGCATACCAGCACCATGGTGCCCGACACGACGATGAGCGGGGTCTCCGGGAGAAAAGCCTCGCTCACGAATTCGCTGTACAGACGAGTGGTACCGCTGTTGATATATAAATAGATAAACAGGATCAGGAATCCGATCACTTTTCCGGGCCATCGTCCGATAATTCGCTCGCTTGCCTGGACGATATTATGACCCGGATACATGTCATGAAGTTTGAAAGCCAGATAGATGGTCATCCATCCGCTCAAAGACCAAATTGGCGAAATCCACAAATCCTGTTTCGCATATCGGAACGAAATCGACGGCGAATTGAGAATCGCCGTAGGGGCAATGACCAAATACATCAACATTCCCAGCTGCAGTGCCGAAATTTTCCCTTTCTCGATCATTTTCAATGCCCTCTTTCCATGCGTTTATTTCTCGAAAATTGTCCCCAGCGGTTTATAAATGGCGTTCATCAAATGCGTAGGTCCCGGCATTTCCGGATAAAACACGAGCAGGAAAGCCAGAATTCCTCCCAAAACGGTTAAAACGGAAAAGGCCGTCTTCTCCTTTTTCATTTCTCTCTTCATTTTCGGCCATTCGTATACGGTCATGATCGCCAATACGACCGCTATTCCCAGCATAAAAGCCCATCTCATCGTTTCACTCACCTCTATTACGGCTTAATAAGGCTTTTACCGGTCATTCCCGGTATTGAAATGACAGTCCTTGTCTCCAGTTTCACTTTCACTTGCGGAAAGATCTCATCCCAGCGATCCTCAGCCCGCTTCCACGTTTTCGGATACTTTCGGTAAAAAGCGTCGGCAAAACCGAAAATGTCGGCGTTCATGTTTTGTGCTTTCGTCAGGGCCAGCTTCACCCGATGCTCAATATCGTTTCCAAGTTCCGTCTCCAGCTCTTTAACATTATTCGGTTCCATCAGATTCAGGTCTGTCGTATTTTCAACGATATCGTTCAGCGTCTCAATCCGGGCCGTGATGCTCCAGTTATCGCCGTCAATGTGCGGGACCAATGCCGTACTGCTTTTTTTCAGTTCGAAGGATACATATCCTTGCGTATTTTTCGGGGAGAAGGTGATGGTGGCCAAATTGATTTCGTTTCTCAGCCACATAACCCCCCTGGTGGCGTATTCGTTTATGCGGCCGACCATTTTCCCGTTTTTCAAAACGGCGGAGCCCATAATAAACGGAAACGGCGTTTGCTTTTTGAAGCCCGGTTTGATTTCCAACCAGGGGATGATTGCAGCCTTGGATTTGCCCGCCATCATTTGCGCCAATTCTTTCAACGTAATATTCAACCCGGTTTGGGACTTGGCCACTTCCCGCAGCTTATCTGCGATCGTTCGTTCAATCGAAGGCGGAAGCATCAGCACATCTTTCGCCAGCCCTTTGCTGACGAATACGTTGCCGCGTTCTCGCGGAGCGGGGTGCCGGGTCAAAAATTCGATCGGTTCGCCAATGCCTTGCTTTGCTAATCTTTCCCCGAAAATAAACACCTCGTCATGTCCCCAAAACACTTTGCGCGGCAGCATTCGCTGCAGCTTGGATGTCGCATCCGCCAGGGTGAGCCCTGGCGCGGATCGAACGACGGATACATTGGCCCCCCCGCCGCTGGAGTCGGACATCCCTCCTATCTGTTGACCGCCTGTGCCTGATTGAGATGTAACATATATATTTACGGACAGCTCAGGGTAACGATCTTCCGTCAGATCGATACCAGCCGCTGTAATGATCGCCAGATCGTTCACTTCCGTTCGGTCCCAGCAGCCGGCCAGCAACAGAGAGTGGATGGAAAAGAAGAGCAGGAGAAGAACGGTTTTTCGTTTCGTCGTATCCATGCAAATCCTCCTTTCGGTTACCCTTCTCCATTGCCTTTGGGCGGATGAGGCTGCTGTCCGGGGGCCTGCCGGTATTGGTTCCATTCCCCGGTTAAGTGAGGACGGGTATTCATCTTCCAACGCGGAGCGCGCCAGAGCACGTCTTTCAGATCGTTGCGTTTCAGAGGAGCCAATGGCGACATGTAGGGAACTCCAAACGAACGAAGCGTGAGAAGATGATACAAAATGACAATCACCCCGAGGATCAAGCCGAGCAATCCCAGGAAGCCCGCAAGGAACATCATCGGGTAGCGAAGAAGTCTCATGGCAATGCCGACGGTGAAGCGGGGAGCCATAAACGAAGCAACCCCCGTCACCGCCACGGCCAATACCATTGGAGCGGAAGCGATACCGGCCGCAATCGCCGCTTGACCGATCACGAGCGCCCCGACAATACTGACGGCCTGCCCGATTTGCTTCGGAAGTCTGGCTCCGGCTTCGCGCAGCGCTTCAAATACGGTTTCCATGATCAAGGCCTCTATAAGCGCAGGAAACGGCACCTGTTCCCGTGACTTCGCCATCGTTAATAACAGGGCGGTCGGTAGCATTTCCTGATGGAACGTAATAGCGGCGACATAGAACGAAGGGCCCAATAACGAGACGAACAGAAACAGGTAGCGAAGCCAGCGAATGGCAGAACCTACAAAGTATCGCTCGGAATAATCATCCGGCGATTGCAGCAGGGAAACGATGGTCACCGGAGCGATCAGTGCACTGGGGGTTCCGTCAACTAACACGACGACATGCCCTTCCAGCAAATACGAGCTTGCCACATCCGGACGTTCCGTCGACAGAAGTTGAGGGAAAGGGGAATAAGGGTTGTCTTCAATCAATTCCTCGACAGCTGCGCTTCCTAATATACCGTCGACCTCAATCCGCTGTAATCGGCTCGTCATTTCCTGAATTAAACCAGGGTCCGCAACTCCCTCGATATAGACAATTGCGATTGGGGTTCTGGAATAGATCCCGATATTCATCGACTTGATTTTCAGGTTCGGACTTCTAAATTTCCGCCGCAGCATAGAAGTGTTGGTCCGCAGCGTCTCGACGAACCCTTCCCTTGGGCCCCTTAATACCGATTCGGATATCGGTTCTTCAATTCCGCGTTTTTCAAACTTCGATAAAGCGAACGCCAATCCCTGATTTTGTCCGTCCATAAGCAGGACAGGATTTCCGCCAGATACTTCCGCGATAATGTCCGCTACGGTTCGGACGTCTTTTATGGAAGAGACGGCAACCTTTTTGCGAATATTCGGCAGTGTGTGCTCCGCATCGATATTCTGCTGAAGCGGTGCCAGCACATGCTGGTCGGCCTCCTCGAGATTGACAAGACCATCGATGTATGCAAGTAAGGCTTTTGTCTGTTCGCCGATCAAAAACTGATGGAGAATGACGTCGGAGCAATCCGCATAGACGGTCTGCAGGAGTTTCAGATTTTCGTTCAGAGCTTCAGAAAGATGGATCTCAGTTTGCGGATCTTTGCCCGGGGCGGCAATTGACGGTTTTTGCCGATCGGAATGCAGCAGCCGGTTCAATCGTTTCTTCATGTTGCCCATCGCGATCCCCCTGTCAAAAAATAACAAGACCGAAAAACCCCGTTTTCATCCGTTTCCTATTATGGGTTATAAATGCACCCAATATGCAAAATTTTGGCGTTGGCGGGCGGGGCGGCTGGGAGACTTGTGGCGAAAGCCTGTTTCCAGGAAAGAGGAAGGTTTTTGACTTATAAATCATAAGAAAAATTTAATATGAGTAATATACACAAATTTAAGTTACCTTATTGCGTTTAATATAACTCATATTTTATAATTATGACATACTAATTCGAAGCGATTCGAGAGGGGGGTTACCATGTCTGACCGCGTCGGTTCAAACAACGAACTGGGAGTCGTCATTTGCCGGGTATGCAATGATGTCCTTTATACCTTGCCTACGAATGGCTATAAAAAATTTTACAGCGTTTGCACCAAACCGGAATGTTCCGGACAATTCAAAAAAGGAGAGGTCACTTCAACATGACGGAAAAATGGGTTTATTCCTTTGCCGAAGGAAATGCGAATATGAAACCGCTATTGGGGGGGAAAGGCGCGAATTTGGCGGAAATGACGCGGGTCGGGCTCCCTGTGCCGCAAGGATTCACCATTACGACCGAAGCGTGCCGCGCTTTCTTCAAGTCCGGCAAGCGCATGATGCAAGAGCTGAAACCGCAACTGCTGCACGCCCTTGAGCGGCTTGAAGCCGCGAAAGGACAAAAATTCGGCGACGGGTCCAATCCGCTTCTCGTATCCGTCCGGTCGGGCTCCGTCACTTCGATGCCGGGGATGATGGACACGATCCTGAATCTCGGGTTAAACGACAATACGGTGGCCGGATTGGCGAAGCTAACCCGGAACGAACGATTCGCTTACGATTGCTATCGCCGGTTGATCCAGATGTTCGGCAATGTGGTATTCGGAATTGAGGCGATTCATTTCGAACAACTGCTGCTGCGCTTGAAACATTCGCTTGGCGTCAAGCAAGATCAGGAAGTGGCGGCCGAGGGCTGGCGGCAATTGATCGACGATTACAAATTGTGCGTCAAGCGCCACGCGGGAAGAGATTTTCCGCAGGATGCGCACGAGCAGCTTGAGCTGGCCGTGGAGGCAGTCTTTAAGTCGTGGAACAATCAGCGGGCGCAAATTTACCGCAAAATCAACCGGATTCCCGATTCGCAAGGCACAGCCGTCAATGTGCAGAGCATGGTATTCGGCAATATGGGGGACGATTGCGGAACGGGCGTCGTATTTACGCGCAACCCTTCCACGGGCGAAAATGCTTTGTTCGGCGAATATCTCGTCAATGCGCAGGGCGAAGATGTCGTGGCAGGGGTGAGAACGCCGCAACCGATCGACAGATTGAAATCCGACATGCCGGACATCTATGACCAGCTGGCGCGTGTCTGCAAGCAATTGGAGCATCATTACAAAGATATGCAGGATATCGAGTTTACCGTGGAAAGAGGAAAGCTCTATGTACTTCAAACGCGAAACGGCAAACGTACCGCCCAGGCGGCATTGAAAATTGCGGTCGACCTGGTGGCCGAAGGCGTAACGGACAAATATGAAGCTTTGCAAAAAATCGAGGTTTCCCATCTCGACCAGCTGCTTCACCGGGGCTTGGACGAATCGAAAGTGACGGAAGTATTGGCCGTCGGGCTGCCCGCCTCTCCTGGCGCTGCGATCGGTGTCGCGGTATTTGATGCGGATACCGCGGCGGAGTGGAAGAAAGCAGGGAAGCGGGTCATTCTGGTGCGTCCGGAAACGACGCCCGAAGACATTCATGGCGTGCTCGCTGCGGAAGGCGTGCTGACAAGCCGCGGAGGGATGACCAGCCATGCGGCCGTGGTGGCGCGCGGTATGGGTAAACCTTGCGTTTGCGGCTGCGAGAGCATCCGTATCGATCCGCAGAACAAGCATATGCTGGCGGATGGCATCACCATCGCAGAAGGAGACTGGATTACGTTGGACGGGGTCACCGGAAGGGTTATACGGGGGGCCATTCCGCTTCAGGAAGCCAAGGTGACGGATGAGCTTGTCCGGATGCTGCAGTGGGCCGATGAAGTGCGAACGTTGCGCGTCTACGCGAATGCCGACAACCCCGAAGATGCCAGAACGGCGCGCGCATTCGGAGCGGAAGGAATCGGACTTTGCCGGACGGAGCATATGTTCTTCGCACCGTCCCGTCTCGCCGTCATGCAGAAGATGATTATGGCGGATTCGCCGGAAGAACGCAAGAAGGCATTGGATCAATTGCTGCCTATGCAGCAGGCCGATTTCGAAGGGATCTTCGAAGCGATGGACGGCTTGCCGGTTACGATCCGGCTGCTGGACCCGCCTTTGCATGAATTTTTGCCTCAATTGGACGAACTGCAGCACAAGCTTCAGCAGGCGGATTCGGACGCGGAAAGACAGCAATGGAAGCACATGATCCGCAAGGTTCAATCGCTGCACGAATTCAACCCGATGCTCGGACACCGGGGATGCCGATTGGGAATTGTTTATCCGGAAATTTACGACATGCAGATCGAGGCCATATTCAAAGCTGCGGTCGCCTGCATGGACAGAGGAATCGCCGTGCTGCCGGAAATTATGATTCCGCTGGTCGGCGATGCGAGCGAATTGAAAATGTTGCGGGAGCTGGTCGATCAAGTGGCGGATCAGGTGCTGGGAGCGGACCACAGGCGCGATTGCAAGTATAATGTCGGCACGATGATCGAGGTGCCGCGCGCCGCGTTGACCGCCGACCGCATTGCGGCCCATGCGGACTTCTTCTCGTTCGGCACCAACGATCTGACGCAAATGACGTTCGGATACAGCCGGGACGATGCGGAAGGGAAGTTTCTGTCCCATTATTTGGACAAAAAGCTTCTGCCCCATAATCCGTTCCAGGTGCTCGATGCCGAAGGCGTCGGCCAACTGATCGAACTGGCCGTCCAGAAAGGGCGGTCGCTCAAGCCGGCGCTGAAAACGGGCATATGCGGGGAGCATGGGGGAGACAAGGACTCCATCGCTTTTTGCCACCAGACCGGGCTGGACTATGTCAGCTGTTCGCCGTTCCGGATTCCGACGGCGAGAATCGCTGCCGCCCAGGCGGCCATCATGCAGCAGCGTCAGGCCGGGAAGCCGGAAGAAGCGGCAGCGGTTTGATCCTTCTGTCAGATCGGTTACAATGGTGGGAGATATACGATTTTGCAGGGGGGAACCATGATCGAACTATCATCCCGCCAATTGGAAATTTTGGAACTGGTACAGAAGCATGCTCCGATTACAGGGGAACAAATAGCCGAGCTTCTTGGCGTAACCCGGCCTTCTATCCGTTCCGATCTGTCGCTCCTTACCATGCTCGGCTATATTGACGCGAAACCGAAAGTCGGTTACTTTGTCGGCAACCGTACGGCGAAAGAAACTTCGGACGTGGCGCAGATCACGCAGCGGCTCGTAAAGGAAGTGATGAGCATCCCGGTCGTGCTTCGGGAAACGGCTACCGTGAACGATGCTGTCGCCACCCTGTTTCTTCATAATGTAGGGAGCCTGATCGTAGCGGATGCGTCAGGCGCGCTGGCAGGCGTCATATCGAGGAAAGATCTGCTCAAATTGACGCTTGGCAACGCGCAGGCTCCTTCCGTTTTGCTGGGCATGGTCATGACCCGTTACCCCAATATTATAACGGTCACGCCTGAAGACACCGTCCATGAAGCGCTGCGGAAAATGATCGAGCACGAAGTTGACGGTTTGCCGGTCGTACAGCCGCTCGACCGGGCAGATGGGGGGAGCGGCGTGGAGGCGGTGGGCCGAATTACGAAAACGACCATTGCCAGGCTTCTGTTCGACATGACCGCGCATCTGCAGTAAAAATCAGATTGCTGAAAAAGATGCAATAGCGAAAGCGCCTTGTTCGTTGCGCTTTCGCTATTGCCTTTTTTGGTGAATTTCGGGCTAGACCTCGTCCGCCCCCGGCATCACGATCGTCTCTCCCGCGTCGTCCCAGCGCCATATCCGTTCCTTGCCTTGAAGACGAACGCCGCCCAGCCAGCAATCGATGCCGTTTAGAGCCACCCGGTCTTCTTCGCCGTCCAGGACGCGGCGTCCGGCCTTCGTCAGCACGACGCGGGCGTTGCGGAATTCGGGCGAGGGGGCGGAGTCGGCGCAACCGGGCATGGCGTCGCCGGCGTCTTCGATGCGAATCAAGGGATGCGGACCGGACGCCATCTGCTCCAGAATATGCCAATATTGAATATCCCCCATGCCGAACCAATGAAGCCGCTCTCCCGTTTGCCGGAACAACGCCAAAGGCTGTTGCAGGCCGCGGCGCACCTCTTCCAGCGTCGTTGTTTCCACGATGCCGAGTCCGTTGCGGAGGGAAGGAAAGCGGGACAAATGGAAGCGAAACGCCTCGCGAACGAAGGGCAGCGCGGCCACGTCCCCCTGAAGCAATCGAACGAGATGGCGCGGATCGGGCGAGGCGTAGGCTTCCCAGCATGCCCGGCCAAGCTCCAGCTCCCGCCGCCCGACCGGATGCCACGTACCGGACAGCGTTTTCAGCTGTTCGACAGTCAATTGGCCGAGCCCCCGGAAAGATTCGACCCCGGGAAAAGAACCGATGCATAGCAAATTCAGTGTTGTCCGGCCCGGCGATTGCCTTGAAAACCAGTGCAGCAAATAGCATAACATCGTCTGGTCAAACAGGTCGTGTTCGAACCAAAGCACGATTTCGTCGTAGTCTCGGAAATGGCTGAGCCGCTGTTCCTGCGATCGGCAGCCCTCGATATACTCCTGGCGCGGAATCCGCAGCGCGTTCTCCAGGTAATCGGCGCGGAGCGCCCGGCCAGCCGGCTCGGACGGATCGGGAAAGACCGGACCTTCCGAATAAATTTCCCGCCAGACGAGTATGTCGCCGCGAACGTCGCCTTGCTTCAGCTTGGCCGCCACCGTATCGCCGTTGACAATATGCAGCATCCGTTCCGCCTCCTTTCTTTCCTATTTTATAACAATCGGAGGTGTTTGGCGCGGATAGATTTCCATAGATGCAATGGAGACTTTTGATGTATACTGGTCGTATCTCACCGACTCGAAAATGGGGATTTTTATGGCGTACGAACTCAAAACGAAAGAAACGGATCATTCGGTCGTCGAGTTTATCGAAAATGTCGAGAACCCGAAAAAACGCGAGGACGCATACCGGTTGCTGGATATTTTTACGGAAACGACCGGCTATGAGGCGAAGATGTGGGGACCGAGTATTATCGGATTCGGTTCCTACCATTATAAATACAAAACCGGTCACGAAGGCGATGCGCCTCTCGTCGGCTTTTCACCTCGAAAAGCAAAAATAAGTTTGTATTTGATGCTGGATGAATCGGTAAGAGAAGAATTGTTGCCCAAACTCGGAAAACATACGTCCGGCAAAGCTTGCGTATACATCAATAAATTAGAAGATATCGATATCGAGGTTTTGAAAGTGTTAATCAACCAATCGATCAAATTTTTGAAAGAAACGTATCCCGACTGAATCTGTCCCGCCCTCATATGCCATGCAAAGCCGGAAACCGCAATATTGCGGTTTTTTCTTTTAAACCGGAAACATATACTCCTAGTACACAAGCAGAACTAATTGCGCGCAAGGGAGGGATGAGTTTGGATCAAAAGATAGCAGTCATCGTGATCCACGGAATAGGCCGGCAGAAGGAAAACTTCGCCGATCCGTTCACCCGGTTGCTGCTGGAGCAATACGCAAAAGAGACGGGCGAGAAGCATCCGGAACAGCATTTGGCCATCGAACCGGTCTACTGGGCGAAGGTGCTGGAAGAAAGGGAAGAAGCTTTGAAACGAAATATCGTTCGTCCCTATCAATTGCGTTATCAATGGCTGAGACATTTCGTCATTCATTATCTGGCCGATGCGGTTGCTTACCAACCGCTTGGGACGAACGATCAAACCTATCAGGCCATTCATGAAACGATCAGCGCCGCCTTGCATCGATTGTCGGAGGTGGCGGGAGCGAATGCGCCGCTTTGTGTCGTGTCGTACAGTCTGGGCGCCGTCATTGCGAGCAACTATTTTTACGATTTGCAAAACGCGAACGGCTGGAAGCCCGTTATCTTCAATCCGGACTCGGCATTGGAACGGGGAGACACGCTGTTGCTGTTTTACTCCTGCGGCACGACGCTGCCGTTATGGAGCTTGCGCTATCTTGATTTCGACAAGCCGATCCGCGTACCAAGCCGCCCCATGCGCGAGCTGTCCCCGGATATCGAAGGAGAATGGATTAATTTCTATGACAAGGACGATATTCTCGCTTATCCTCTCCGCGGCGTACATCCGGCCTATGCGGATGCGGTTCGGGAGGATATCGAAGTTCATGTGGGAAACTGGATAACCGGTTGGAATCCGTTTAGCCACAGCGGGTATTTCGCCAGCGACCGGGTCGTCGGGCGCATGGCCGAAGGATTGGCCAAAGCTTGGCGGCAAACGAATCGGCTGGCCTGAGGGCCTTCCGTCAAATCGTCGCCCGTCCGTTGGCCCGCACCGTCATCTGTCTAATCGCCTCCGGTCCGTTGCGCGCCCCGCCTTCAACGCCCCCTTCTCGCGGCAGATTGCTTTAGCAGATTGCTTTAGCGAAAAAATGATGCAAAAATACAGGAATTTTGGATTGAAAAGGTAATAATGGAACGAAATTCTGCGAAAATGCAGTAATTTTTTGTGATTTTCGCTTGTCTGGCTTGAACGGGTTCAAAAAACTGTATAATCGCAGGAATTTTCACATTTTGGTTATTTTACCCCCGGAAAAATTGCACTTTTACAGCTTTGTTCGTTATTGGGTTTCATCTTCCGGATACCAGCCGCCGCGGAGCCGGAGTAAAGCAAGCCATTTCGGGACTGATGGCAGTTCGCAGCGGGGTTGGAGCGAGCGAATAAGACCCTGGAGCTTCGCAATTCGTCTTATATAGCAGCATTTTACACAATTCGCGATCCGGACAGCCGGCGTTCGGTCCGCCCCGTCCATTCGGTATAAAGAAAAGCATTATGGGGGGAAATTAATACTGTCGATGGAAAAAACCGGAGGTTCGGACGATGCCAGGAAGCAAGGACAAACAGCGAATGTGGAGCGTTTTATTCGGGAATGTTCAGAAAGCTCTAGGGTCCCCCCCGGATCTGATCTGCCGATCGGTGTTGGTGAAGGAAGAGCAATCGGTACAATGCATGTATCTGGAAACGATGGTGGATACAAAGATATTGGACGATTATGTCTTGAAATCGCTAATGGCGGGCACCTTCCCGGAAGCGAAGCATCCCGATGCCGCAGCAGACGGGTTTTTCCGCGAACTTCCCTTGTCGTTAAAGCCTGAAGATTTGCTGAAGCAAACGGTCGATGCTCTGTTGGCGGGTCAATGTCTGTTTGTCGACCCCGCAAGGGAGCGCATTTATATGATCGATGCGGCCGCTCCCAAACAGCGCCCGATTGACGAACCGAAATCGGAATCGATCATCCGCGGGCCGCACGAAGGCTTCACGGAAAGCATCGATACCAATATCGGACTGATTCGCAAAAGAATCCGAAATCCGCATCTGCGAATGGAGAAACTGAATATCGGCAATCAAACCCGGACGACCGTGATGTTGATCTATTTGGACAATCTCGCTCCGAAGTCATTGGTGGAGGAGGCGAGGCGGCGGCTGTCGGCCATCGAAACCGATAGCGTGCTGGAGAGCGCCTACATCGAGGAGTATATTCAGGATCGAATATGGACTCCCTTTCCCACCCTCACTAATACGGAACGTCCTGATGTGGTATCGGCCCACTTATTGGACGGGAAAGTAGCTGTTATGGTCGACGGGACGCCGAATGTTCTTCTGGCCCCGATAACGTTTTTGGAATTTTTCAGTTCGCCGGAAGATTATTATCAGCGGGCGGATATCGCCACGTTTCTTCGCTGGATTCGCCTGATTTCTTTTTTTACGGCCGTCTTCGTGCCTTCGATGTTTGTTGCCGCAACGACTTTCCACCAGGAGCTGATCCCTACCCAATTGTTAATCAGCTTGTCGGCGCAGAGAGAAGGGGTTCCGTTTCAGGCGTTCGTCGAAGTAATGCTGATGGAAGTGGTGTTCGAAATTATCCGGGAAGCGGGTCTCCGCATGCCCAGAGCGGTTGGGCAGGCGCTGTCGATCGTAGGAGCTATCGTGTTTGGACAAGCGGCAGTGGATGCCGGTCTCATCTCTGCCGCCGTTGTCATTGTGGTGGCCATCACCGGCATCACCAATTTTGTCGTCCCTGTCTACAGCTTCGGCGTGTCCCAGCGCCTCGTCCGCTTTTCGTTCATATTGTTGGCCGGTACGATGGGGCTATTCGGCATCTTGTGCGGCGTGTTGTTTCTGGTCGCTCACCTCGTGTCGCTCAAATCGTTCAGTGTCCCTTACTTGACTTCCGTGGCGCCGGCCCATAAATCTGACTGGCAGGATGAACTGGTCAGAATGCCCAGACCGTGGATGCATGCCAACCGGTTACCTGGATTTATAAACCTTTTGAAACGAAAAAAATGACCTGGAGGAACGATAATGGCGCGTATATCGGCAGTCAAAGCGTTCATCCCGATTGTTCTGATGTCCATTCTGCTGACCGCCTGCTGGGACAAGACAGAATTGAACGAACTGGCGCTTGTCAGTATGGTCGGCGTGGACAGCGATCGGGAAAGCGGCTTGAAAACGATTTATTACCAGATCATTAACCCGTTAAGCAGCGTATTTTCCAAAGGAGCGCCCGGAGACAATGAAGCTCCTATATACACGTACAAAATTGCCGGGCGCTCTTACGGGGAAATGAAATCGACCATTCATAAATTATTATCGCGCAAGCTTTTTGTGGCCCATTATCGAGCGCTGATTGTTTCGGAAAGGGCGGCCAGGCAAGGAATACGCGACTTCGTCAACTATATCGAAATGCAGCCCAATGGCCGTTCCTCGATCCCGTTGCTGGTAGCGGACGGCCCGATATCTCGTATCATGAAAACCTTCACTCCGTTGGAAAGGGTACCCTCGGAAGCCATTGATTCGAAGCTGAAGCATTTGACCAGCGATTCGTTATTAGGGGGAGAACATGTGAAGGTGAGGGATTTTATTGAACGGATGCAAAAATCGGAAGCCATTGTGCTGCCGATGATCAAGGAGACCGAGAAAAAAACGAATTCGAACAGCAACCAGGCGTCAACGCAAATCGACGCCAATCAAAACAATCTGATTATTGAAGGGGGAGCGGTGTTTCGGGATTACCGGATGGTGGGCAAGCTCAATGATACGGAATTGATATGGTATCACTTGTTAAGCGGCGATAAGGGGCGGCACACCAAACTGTTCGAGGTGGACGGAAAGCGGATAACGATGCAAATGCAGTTGGCAAACATGGACTGGTCGGCCCATTGGCGCAATCATAAACCGGTTGTCACGATCCATATCGATCTTGAACTGTCCACCGTTTATGCCATTGAATATGTTCCGCAGTCCCGGAATGAAGTGAAACAACTCGAGAACGAAGTGGCGCAAATCATTCAAGATGATTTGTACGCTTTTTATCAAAAAACCAAAGCCAATGGGTGGGAATTGCTGAAGACCAAGGAGACCGTGGATCGGTACTTGACGAAGAAGAACCAAGCCGAAAAGGTCATCGCGATGAAAGACGTGGAGGTCATGATCAATGTGAAAGCCAGACTATTGCAGATCGGAAGCATTAGAAAAACGTACTAGGAGGAAAATCCAAAATGAATTCGAGGATGATTTCGCGCTGGCAGTTTTTCCTTCTAACCATTAATTATATTTTGGGAACTTTGTTCTTTGTACTGATCCAGGCGCTGATCCGTCAAGGCGGACAGGATGCCTGGCTAATGCCTTGGTGGGCAGGCACGGCCGGCATCCTCTTTGCCTTGATCTGGATTATCCTTTATCGCTGCCATCCAGGAAAAAGTCTGGTTCAAATCTCGCGGGCGACGTTGGGCCGCGTCTTCGGGACGGTTATCGCCACTTTATATTTTCTGTACTTTTGCATCTTGGCCGGATGGGTGCTGCGGAATTTGAGCGATTTCATGAACGGCACCATTATGCCTGAGACACCGAAGAGCGTATTCCATTTCATGTTTTTGCTTGTCGCTTGCTACACGGTGGCCAATGGCGTCGAAACGATTGCACGGCTCAATCAGGTGCTCACTCCTTTTTTGTTTTTTCCTTTTTGGTTTGTCATGTTGCTGGCATCCGTCAATTGGGACTGGAGCCGATTTCAGCCTGCTTTCCTTATCGAAAATTGGAAAAATATTATTGGATTTTACTCTTTTTTGGGCTTTCCTTACATGGAAACGATCGTGCTGATGATGTTGTTTCCGTTGGTAAACAAGAGCGCCGGCCGTTCATTTGTTATGGGGATCGTGACAGCAACCCTATCGCTAAGTTTGATCCTGTTTATGATCATCGGTTTATTGGGGATCGAACGGGCATCCAGGCTTACCTTTCCGATCTATTCGGTCGTGCAGGAGATTTCCATCGGCGAAGTGATGATGAATATTCATTCGGTTATTTCGGTTATTCTGCTCATTCTGATTTTCATCAAATTGTTGGTGCTCGTATACGCCGCTTATGCAAGCTTGAATCAGATGTTCCTTCCGGCAACCAAATGGCCTTTTCTGATTGCTATAACCATTATCATGACGGCCATGGCCGGATCGATTTATGAGAACCCGATTCAGAACAGGGAATGGAACGAAAAGTATACGTTTGTGTACGGCTCTTTCTTCGCCCTTTTTATTCCCTGTTTGCTTCTTGTCATAACTTGGGTGAAGAACATCGTTCGGAAAACATACAGGAGGTCAACCGGTTGAATATGCTGACGTTTCACATCTGGTTCGTACCTTTAATCGGCGTCGTTTTGTTTCGGCTGCTGCAAAAGAAACATATTCGGGATGCGGTTGTCTTTCTGCCGTGTCTTTTGTGGGATACGGGTTATGGCTATGCATTGTCAATCAGCGTCCCTTTATTATTACGATCTTTCTTGCCAGCATCATCGAAGCGATCAAGAAAAGTTTTTAAATCCGTAACAGAAGGGCAGAATGAGGATGAAAGTGGGACTGGCTTTGGGGGGCGGAGCGATACGCGGGCTCGCTCATATCGGCGTGTTGAAAGTTTTGAAGAAACATCGAATCCCGATCGATTTTATTGCGGGTACCAGCATGGGCGGCGCCATAGGCGGGCTGGTCGCGGCCGGAATCGACATCGAGGAAATCGAAGAGTTCGTGCTGCGCACCCCTTCCTATCGGCTTGTGGATATCGGAATCCGCAAGCGCGGGATTTTTGCCGGAAACAAAATTTACGCCATGCTGATTCGATTTCTCGGAAATAAAGGGCTTGGCGATATTGTGATCGAGAATCTGGCGATTCCGTTCCGTGCCGTGTCGGTCGATCTGATGAAAGGGGACGTTTTTGTTTTTGACGAGGGCAGTCTCGTCCTGGCCATTCGGGCCACCACATCGGTTCCCGGTATTTTCTCCCCCGTTCGCCATCGGGGCAAAGTGTTGGTGGACGGGGGCGTGCTCAACAATCTCCCGGCTGATCTGCTGCGTCCGGAAATGGATGTCGTCATCGCGGTCGATGTCGAAAGAGAGCATGAAGAGCAGGAGCCGCGCAATCTTTTCGAAGTGGTCTACCGTTCTTTTACGATTATGACGACGGTGCAGCGCCGGGCCAATCTCAAGTACGCGGATGTCGTGTTTCGGCCGGAAGTCGGGCATTTCTTCGCCTTCGACATCGGCAGAATCCGCGAGTGCATCGAAGCGGGGGAACGGGAAGCCCAAAACAAAATTCATGAAGTGCTGACATTGCTGAATTGAACCCGAAACGGAGGCTGCGGTGACGATGGATGCTGTCAAGAAAGGATTGGCGTTCGGTCTCAGATGATGGGAAAAAGAATGCGCCATATCAGTCGGTATCGGGCGATCGCCCTCGCTTTAATTCGTCATGGATTCGGATTTGTAGTGGAGGAAATCGGTTTTGCCCCGTTTCTCTCCCTTCCCCGCAGACGGTTCCCGGAGCCCGAGCAAAAGGCCCCCAAAACGGTTGGCGAACGGATCCGGCTCGTTTTGCAGGAACTGGGCCCCACTTTTGTGAAATTGGGGCAAATCGCGAGCACGCGTCCCGACTTGCTTCCCGAGGAGATCATCGTCGAACTGGAAAAATTGCAGGATCGGGTCCCGCCTTTTTCATTTCAAGAAGTATGCGGCATCGTGCGGGATGAACTGGGGGATGAATGGCATAACCTGTTTCAGCGTTTGGAAGAGCTGCCGCTGGCCGCGGCGTCGATCGGGCAGGTTCATCGTGCGGTGCTGCGGTCGGGCGAGAATGTAGCGGTCAAAGTTCAGCGGCCGAATATCGCCGGCGTAATCGAAACGGATCTGGAAATACTCCAGGATTTGGCCGCCCTTGCCGAACATCGTCTGGAATGGGCGAAAGCGTACAAAATTCGCGATATGGTGGACGAATTTTCCAAGGCGCTGCGCGCGGAACTCGATTATACGATCGAATACCGCAATGCGGAGAAAATGGCGAACCAGTTCGGAAGCGATCCTGCCGTTTACGTGCCGAAAGTGTTTTTCGAGTATTCGACCAAAAAAGTGCTCACCATGGAATATATCGAAGGGGTAAAGCTGAACGATCCGGTCAAGCTCAGGCAGGATGGATATAACACCAAACGGATAGCGGAACGACTGGCAAGAGCGATTTTTCAGCAAATTTTCCACAACGGATTTTTCCACGGAGACCCTCATCCGGGAAATGTGTTCGCGCTGCCGGGCGACGTGATTGCCTTTATCGATTTTGGCATGGTCGGCCGGCTGAATCCGGAGATGAAATATCATTTTTCGTCACTCGTGATCGCCCTGATGCGCAAAAGTTCGGACGGCGTCATCAAATCGATCCTCCGCATGGGAATCGTGCCCGATGATGTGAATATGGCGGCGTTGCGCGATGATGTGGAACAGCTGAGAGAGAAATATTACGGCGTTCCGTTAAGCCGCATCAGTCTCGGTGAGGCCGTCAATGACTTGTTTCGCACCGCGTTTCGGCATTCCATCCGCATTCCGGCGGACTTGACGGTACTGGGGAAGACGTTGCTGACCGTGGAAGGCGTGGTGGAAAAGCTGGACCCCGATTTCAGCATTTTCGATATCGCGGAGCCCTTCGGGCGTCAGTTGCTGAAGGAACGGCTGCATCCGAAACATGTGGCGGAATCGTTATGGAAACGCGTTAACAATTTCGGGGAAATCTTGATCGATCTGCCCAAACAGATGAAAGAGGCAGCCATATGGATCAAACGCGGGAAATGGCGGATCGAGATGGCCGTACCCGAACTGGATCTCATATTGAGGAAATTGGACCGAGTCGGCAATCGGCTGTCATTCAGCATCGTGTTGCTCGCTTTCAGCATCATTATGGCGGGCGTCGTAATCGCTTCTTCTCTGGGGCGGCAATCCACCCTGCTGTGGAGGATTCCGGTGATTGAGATCGGTTTCGGCATGGCGACGCTGATGTTCTTGTGGCTGCTCTTTTCGATCATCCGATCGGGCAGATTTTAAGGCTTGTTCGCCGAAACGATACTGCGACCGCCATATTGCTCAAAGGTATTGTTTTCCATGAACAGGAAATAATAAATGCTATACGTTGACCGGACGACCGGAGACGTACATTTTTGCGGGAAATCCGGTCAAAGGACGGTTAAAAAAATAAAAAATTGGCCTTGCGCTCTCTTGCCTCCATCCCCCTTATCTCGACGCTAGCCAATTCCATGCTGATTCCTGTACTTCCGAGCATCTCCAGAGAATTAAAGATCAGTTCGCTGCAGGTCAGCATGCTCATTACGGTATACGCGGTCGCGGCGATTTTGCTGATTCCCGTCGCAGGCTATTTATCGGACCGTTACGGACGCAAAACGATCATTATTCCCAGCTTGATCATAACGGCAATAGGCGGCGCCATCTCGGGATTGTCGGCGATCTTCCTGGAACAGTCGGCCTATTGGCTCATTCTTCTGGGCCGTCTGCTGCAAGGGATCGGCGCGGCCGGCGCGGCGCCGATGGTCCTTCCGCTTGTCGGGGATCTGTTCGAACGGGAGCAGGAAGTGAGCGAAGGGCTCGGTATAATCGAAACGTCGAATACGTTCGGGAAAGTGTTGAGTCCCATCGTCGGAGCGGCGCTCGGGATGCTGGCATGGTATGCTCCGTTTCTCGCCATTCCTTTGTTTTGTGCCATTTCAATCGTATTGGTCGCCTTCCTGGTGGAAGCGCCGAAGGAACCGAAACCGCAAGTGAACTTGAAAGCATTTGTTCAATCGATCCGTACCGTTTTCCGCGAGAAGGGGAGATGGCTGTATGCGGCTTTCCTGATCGGGGGAATTTGCATGTTTGTCGTGTTCGCCCTGCTGTTCTATCTGTCGTCGACGCTGGAAGACAAGTACAGACTGGACGGGGTATGGAAAGGCGCGGTGCTGGCGATTCCGCTCGCCACATTATGTATGGCCTCGTATGTGACAGGCAAAAAAATCGGCAAAGACAAAATACGAATGAAATGGGTAAGCTTTGCGGGATCGGTCTTGTTGACAGCATCGGTGCTCGTCATCGGCTGGTGGGAGAATATCGTCTATATGATCGCCGCCATGGTGTTCAGCGGGATTGGGATCGGGCTGCTGCTGCCCTGTCTGGATGCCATGATTACGGAAGGCATCGAGAAGGAGAAGCGCGGGACGATTACTTCGTTTTACAGCAGCATGCGATTCATTGGCGTGTCCCTGGGCCCGCCGGCCGTGTCGCTGCTCGCGCAATCCGGCCATTCGGTCTTGTTCGCGACCGTCGGCGGCATTTGCGCCGTGACGAGCTTGCTGTCGTTGTTTTTCATCCGGCCGCGAGAAAGCGGAAGCCCGCAAGGCAGCGTCAGCTAGCGGGGTTCCCTGCTTGTTGCACGCATTGAAATCTTCCATCGGTCATAGTTTCACAATGGTCCTGCCGCGTTGCCGGCCTTTCAATATGTCCGACAAGGCGCCCGGCAGCTCGGCCAACGAAATTTCGCTGCATATGTCGTCCAGCTTGAAATTCGGTTTTAAATCGGTCGCCATTCGCTGCCACAACCGCAGCCGCAAATCCATCGGGCAGTAGACCGAATCGATGCCCAGCAAGTTGACGCCCCGGAGAATAAAGGGAAGCACGGTCGTCGGCAGCTCGCTGCCGCCTGTCAATCCGCTGACCGCTACGGAACCGCCGTATCGGATCGCGCTCAAAATATAAGCGAGCGATCGGCCGCCGACCGGATCGACAGCACCCGCCCACAGCTGCTTGCCCAACGGGCGAATATTCTCCGGCAGCAGCTCCGAGCGATGGATGACGGTTCCGGCTCCGAGTCTTCGCAAAAAGTCATGCTCGGCATCCTTTCCCGTACTGGCCGCGATCTCGTATCCTTTGCGGGCCAGCATGGCGACCGCCATACTTCCGACCCCGCCCGTCGCCCCGGTCACCAGCACCGGTCCTTTGTCCGGCGCAACGCCGTGCTCCTCCAGCCGATGAACGGACAGCGCCGCCGTGAACCCGGCCGTACCGTAAGCCATCGCCTCTTTCAAGGTGAGGCCTTCGGGGAGGGGAACGACCCACTCAGCGGGAACGCGCGCGTATTGGCTGAATCCTCCATGATGCGAAACGCCGAGCCCGTAGCCGGTCACCAGCACCTCATCGCCTTCCTTGAACCGCGGGTCCCGCGATGACGCAACCGTACCCGCCAGATCGATGCCCGGCACGATCGGATATGTCTTCACGACTTGTCCGTCCGGGATCGATGCAAGCCCGTCCTTGTAATTCACGCTTGAATAAGCTACGCGAATCGTCACTTCTCCTTCGGGCAAGTCTTCGATCGTCAGGTCCTGCACGTCCAGGCCAAACCGGCCGTTCTCACGGCTCACTACAAGCGCTTGAAAGGTTGGCATGCGATGATCCCTCCAGATCGTTCATCCATCCGCCGGTAAGGAATGGACGTATTCTTCGGATATCATTTTAAAATATAAGGATAACATGAACAACAAAAATTGTCTTTACATTATTTTCCCTATGCCATACGATAAAAGTGGCTAGCGCCATGACATAACGAGTGAACAGGGAGACGAGGCTGCCTGGCTTGTCTCTCTTTTCTTTTTTTGAACGGGTGAAGAAAGGAGACGGATCGGATGGCACACCCCCCGAAACATATTGTATCGGCTGCCGCCATTGTATTGAATGAAGAGAACAAAATTTTGCTGCTTCGGGGACCGAGGAGAGGCTGGGAGATGCCCGGAGGGCAGGTCGAAGAAGGCGAATCGTTATGCTCCGCCGTCATCAGGGAAACGAAAGAAGAGACCGGCATCGACATCGAAATTATAAGATTTTGCGGCATTTTTCAAAACGTTCGAGACTCGATATGCAACACGTTATTTTTGGGGAGACCGGTCGGCGGACAGTTCCGGACGTCGGACGAAAGTTTGGAGATCGGCTATTTTACTATCGAAGAGGCGCTGAATATGGTCACATGGAAGAACTTTCGCGAACGGATCGAATACTGCATCACCCGGCAGGAACCGTTTCTGGTGGAATTCAATGCATGATGGGAGGGACGATGCCCGATTCGGGAGAACGATGACTACCTATGAATCGGGGATCAGAATGATGCTCATTCCGAACGAAGACGGCATTCATTGCCATATGTCCTATGCGAACGGGCCGCAGGCCGTTCACGGATTTATCGTTCCGGATCCGGAAGCGGCATACCGGCAATTGGAGGAACGGGGAATTCAAGTCGGAAGCATGTCCCGCTATCAAGGCCTGTCCTTCGGTTTTCATGATCCCGACGGGAACAGGATCGAGCTGTGGGGCGACTATCCGAAAGCGCTAACAGCGGGCGATCATGCAGGAGCGCGGAATCGGGAAGTGCGAATTCAGCGGCTGGAAACGCCGGATCAGGCGGAGGGCTGGAGAGCGGCATTCGCCAAGCACGGTTTGGTCAGAAGCGACGATTACTATGACGATTGCTTGCGGGAAAATCGGAACGGTACGCGGATGACCCTATTGGCTATGGTCGATGGGGAACTGGCGGGTTGCGCGCATGTCAAGTACATATCGGGCTATCCTTATTTTCGCGACCATGGCATTCCGGAAATTAACGATTTGAATGTGTTCCCCGAATATCGGAGGAAAGGAATCGCGAATCAGCTGCTCGATCAGTTCGAAAGCCGAGTTTCCGCCACCCACAAGCGAATCGGAATCGGTGTAGGACTGTACCGGGATTACGGTCAGGCCCAACGGATTTACTGCCGCAGGGGGTACATACCGGACGGAAACGGGGCGGCCTATCACGGCCAGGCGGTAGAACCGGGTTCGACTATCCGTGTCGACGATGATTTGGTATTGTATTTTACAAAAGAGTTCTCCCGATAGCGGCGGAACGGGTACCAAGGCGATAAACTTGAATAAGGAGGGGACGATGAACTATCCGCTATACGATCGTATCGGAGCCGGCTATGACACGACCCGAAAGGCCGATCCGGAAATATGCCGCCGGAGACAGCGGGATAATTGGACAGAAAGGACCGAAATGGAAAGCCGATATCATAAAGGAGATGAATGCCAATGTTAAACGCCGGACAGAAAATAACCCCGTTCCTGACGTTCGACGGTCAGGCCGAAGAAGCGATGAATTTCTATGTTTCGTTGTTCGAGCAATCCGAGATTGTCAGCATAACCCGTTACGGTCCGGAGGGATTCGGGAAGGAAGGCAGCGTGATGCACGCGACGTTTACGCTGAACGGCCAGGTTTTCATGTGCATCGACAGCAGCGTTAAGCATGAATGGACGTTTACGCCCGCGGTTTCCTTGTACGTTTCGTGTCAATCCGAAGAAGAGATCGACCGGCTGTTCGACCGGCTGTCGCAAGGAGGCCAAGTCCTGATGCCGCTCGATTCGTATCCGTTCAGCGCCAAATTCGGTTGGGTGAACGACAGATACGGCGTATCCTGGCAATTGAGTCTCGCCCGGGACTGAATCGAGCGAAACGCCCGGCCGGTACATTGTCCTGTCGGATGAGGGGAGACCTGGCGTTCTTGTGTGCGGCTTGGTGGCGTATATATGATGGTGAAGTTGAAGTCCGGCCATTGACAGACCAACGGTGCAATGGTATGATTGCAATCAAAAAACACACTAAAACGATAAGAATTATATGATATATACCGATAAGCGAGTCTACCGGTCAACCGGAGGCACGGAGGTGATTCAGTGATTTCACCCCGTGCCTTTTTTGATTTTACGAGCTGGAGGTATCTCTATGGATTTGCGATTATTAAAAACGTTCCAAACGATCGTCAGGCGGCGGAGCTTCCAAAAGGCGGCGGAAGAGCTTCAATATGTGCAATCGACCGTGACGATGCAGATCAAAAAGCTGGAATCCGATCTGGGCGTCCAACTGCTCGAACGGAGCAAAAAGGTCCGTTTGACGGAAGCGGGCCGGCTGTTCTACGAGCAGGCGGAGCTGCTGTTGAAAAACTATGAATATCTTCAAAATCTGATGAAGGAATGGGAGCAGGGAGAAGCGGGCATGATCCGGCTTGGCGCGATGGAACCGGCCGCCAGTTGGCGGCTTCCCGCCCTATTGGCCTCCTTCCGGGAACGGCACCCGAACGTGCAGCTCCGGATGCAAATCGCCAATACTTATGTGCTGCACCGGATGCTGGAGGATGACATCATCGATTTGGCCATTTGCACGACGCCCGATTCCGGCGAAGGCATGCTGTTTGAGCCGCTGTTTACGGAGAAGCTGGGGCTGCTTGTTCCTGCCGGAAGCGAATTGTCGGCCAAGCCCGAGATCGTGCTGCAAGATTTGGAGAACCAGCCTTTGCTGCTGACGACGACCGCATGTCCTTTTCGCCGCGAATTGGAGCGATTGCTCGCAGAGAAAGGGGTGACGCCCAAATGGGGGCCGGAGGTCGGCACCTTGTCCGCCCTTCCGTTCTATGTGAAGCAAGGCTTCGGCGGCGCGTTCGTCCCTTGCATTACCGTTGCCCCTCCGCCGGAAGGAACCGTGCTCAAGCCGATTGCGGACTGGAATGTCGGACTCGTCACCGGACTGCTGCGCAAGTCGGGCAATACGACGCTTGGATTGGCTGGCGACCGGCTCCTTGCCGCGTTGCGGGAATCGTTGACGAATTCGGCTCTCGGCAGCGCGTCGATTCAAAAAAATTGAACATTTTCATGATTTATTTCCATTTTACACCCCGGGCTATTGGCCCCTATAATGTTAATAAATCCGATGTGACAACATGGGGATTGACAGAAGAGAGGCGGTGAACGTTCAACATCATGTGCACTGCTGAATTCCTTGCTCTGCCCGAAGCGGTGTCTTTGGTGCGCAGCGGGGATACCGTCGCCATTGGCGAAAGTCTGGAGATGTCGCCGATGGCGTCGATCCGGGAACTGATTCGCAGCGGCGTCAGGGATTTGCATCTCGTATGCAGCGGGTCGGCGGCGATAGGCGCCGATCTGCTGATCGGTGCCGGATGCGTCCGTTCGATCGAATTGTCCCATATGATGCTCGGCGAGTTCGGATTCGCCCCCCATTTCAGACGCTCGGCGGAGAAGGGAGAGGTTCGGGTTCTGGAGCATACCTGTCCGGCCATGGCATCCGCGCTTCAGGCGGGCGCGATGGGCATCCCGTTCATTCCCGTGCACGGGCTGCTCGGAACGGATCTGTTGACGGTCAGGGAAGACTTCCGTCTCATCGATCATCCGTACCGGCCGAACGACCGGATCGCGGTTGTGCCGGCGATTCGGCCCGACGTCTGTCTGCTGCACGGCTATCAGGCGGACCGGGACGGCAACGTCGTCGTCAGCCGGCTGCAGAATGCGCGGGTACTCGCCCAGGCTTCCCGAAGATGTGTCGTGACGGTGGAGGAAATTGTCGAATCCGGACAACTCGATCTCCGGAGGGGAACATGGCTTTCCGCCCGATATATCTCCGCCATCGCTGAAGTGCCGTACGGCGCTCATCCGACGGGCTGTCCCGGGTATTACGAAGAGGATCGCGAGCATATCGGCCGGTATGTGAAATCGGCCGTTCAACCGAAAGATTTCACAGAATATTTGGACAATTATATTTTCGCCTGTGCCGGGCATGCCGAATATGCGGCGGTTCATGCGAAGAAAGACGGGGGGTATGCCGTATGAATTGGACGCCCGCCGAGCTATTGATTTGCACGTTGTCCCGCCGGTTGCGCGACAGGGAGACGGTCGTCGTCGGCAACTTTTCGCCGGTCCCTGCGGCCGCGGCTCTTCTGGCGCAAGCAAGTCATGCGCCGCGGGCCAAAATCTGCATCCTGGGCGACGAGCGGAACTGGCCGTACGAAGAGGCCCAGCAATTGTACGATGCGGTGCAGCGCGGGGAGGCGGACGTCTTCTTCCTGAGCGGTGCCCAGATCGATGCGTACGGCAATGTCAATTTGCATGCGATCGGCCGCTACGAATCGCCGGAGGTCCGGCTTCCCGGCGGCGCCGGCGCCGCATTGTTTTATTACCGGTGCAAACGGATACTCCTGTTCAAAACCGATCATCGGCCGAGGGGGTTTCCGGAACGGGTCGACTTTATTAGCGCCCATGCCGGTCCGGAATACCGGCAGGACGGACTGGGGCAGTTGGACGGCGTATATACGCCGCTTGCGGTCATGAGACGTTCGCCGCATACGGGCCGGCTGCGGCTTGCCGCCGCGGCACCGGATACGACCGTGCAGGACATTTGGCAAAGAACCGGATTCGAGCTGGAGTCGGAACCGGAACCGGAACGGATCGAGCCGCCTTCCCGCGAAGAACTGCAGTTGCTCCGGGGCTTGGTGAAAGACAAGATGACGGGGATTTACCCGAGATTTGCAAAGGAGGAGCTGGGTAATGGTTGAGTTTATTACGATGGCGCCCACGTCGGGCGACGGACAATATGTCGGCAATTCGCAAGGAGGGACGGTGTCCCGGCTGCAGGGCTGGAGCGAGACGACGGAACGCGAACCGTCGCTAGCGTATATCTCCCGCATTGCCGAGGCGGCGGAGAAAGGAGGCTTCGGGACGCTGCTGCTGCCGACCGGGAGCAGTTGCCTCGACTCGCTGGCGATTGCGTCGGCGTTGATCCCGAAGACGGAACGGTTGAATTTCCTGTTTGCGGTCAGACCGGGGTTTACGGCGCCGGCCGTGTTCGCCCGGCAATTTGCCACCTTCGATTACTTGTCCGGCGGACGGGCGCGGGTCAATATTGTGACCGGCGGCATCCCGTCGGAATTGGCCGCAGACGGTGATTTCCTGGAGCACGACGCCCGCTATCGGCGGACGGAGGAATTCATTACGCTGCTGAAACGGCTGTTCACGGAGCAGAACGTCAATCATAAAGGCGAATTTTATCAATTGGAAAATGCCACCCTTTTCCCGAAACTGGTGCAGCAAAGTCCGCAAATTTATTTCGGCGGCGCTTCGCGGGCAGGAGTCGTGACCGCAGCGTCGGTCGCCGATGTCTACATGATGTGGGGGGAAACGCTCGACAACACCCGGGAACGGCTTGAGGAGGTCAAGCGGGAAGCGGCGTTGCGCGGCCGGACTTTGAGCTACAGCCTGTCCTTCCAGGTCGTGCTCGGCGATACGGAAGAGCAGGCCTGGAACAATGCGAAGAAACTGATCAGCCGGATCGATCCGGCCGTCCTGGAGAAAAAGCGGCAGTCGTTTACAAAAGGGGACTCCGTCGGCGTGAAGCGGCTGCATCAATTGATGCTCGAATCGAAGGACCGCGATTTCCGCGTCGGCCCCAATCTGTGGGCAGGTCTGACGCAGGTGCTGAACGGCAATTCCATCGCCCTTGTCGGCACTCCCGATCAGCTGGCGGACCGGCTTATCGAATATATCCGCCTCGGCTTCGACAAAGTGCTTCTCCGCGGCTTCCCTCATCTGGAGACGATCGAAGCGATCGGCCGCGACATTATTCCGCGGGTACGCGCCCGGCTGGCGCAGCAGTCGAAAACCGCCGTAGGGGAGTGAGGAACGATGACGATTCGTTACGGCTTGGCCGCATTCGAGAACGATCTTCGCGCCATTTTGGGCCGGGCGTCCGACTTCCGGCAAATTATCGAGGAAGCGCGCCCGCTTTTCCGGCAGCTGCTGGATGATGACGAGCTCGTTCCGGAAGCGTACCGGCAGCCGCTGCCGGATAAATATGCGCAATATTTGCTGTACAAGCCGGAGGACAACGTTTTCTCGGTTGTCGCCTTCGTGTGGGGGCCAGGCCAGACCGCGCCGGTTCACGACCATTTGACATGGGGGCTGGTCGGCGTCTGGCGGGGCGGGATCGAGGAGAAACGATACCGCCGGACCTGGATCGAAGACGGGCGGCAGGAGGCGTATAAGCTGCAGGAAGTCCAGACAGTGCGGGCTTCGCAAGGCGATATCTCCTACGTTTACCCGCCCGATCGTGACATACACGGCGTGTCCAATCCGTTTGACGATACGGCCATCACCGTTCATGTTTACGGAACGGATATCGGACAGCAGCAGCGGTTTATCTACGACATCGATTCAGCGGACGCGCGCCCGGTTGTTACCCGGCATGCCAATGCGCAGCCGATTTACGCGGCGGGGGCGTTGCCGGACAGGGACGTTCCGGCCGGCCGGTCCGGTCTGCGGAAGGAGGGGTGACAGCAAGGTGAGCAAGTTCGGCAAACCCGTAAGACCCGGCGGCGGTCCGTTATCCGGTCTGCGCGTCATCGAGTTCGGCCAGATCGCAGCGGGGCCGTTCACCGGCATGCTGCTGGCCGATCTGGGCGCGGATGTCGTCAAAGTGGAGAAACCGGACGGCGGGGACGGCATGCGGGAATGGCCTCCGTTTTTCACCAATAACGAAGGCGATGCGTACAGCGCCAACTTCGCGTCGCTGAACCGCAACAAAAGAAGCGTGACGATCGACTTCAAGTCCGAGGCCGGGCGGCAGCGGCTGCGTCAGCTGTGCGATCGGGCGGACATTGTCATCGAAAATTTCCGTCCCGGCGTGCTGGGCAAGTACGGCTTCGGTTACGAAGCGCTGGCGGAGACGAACCCGCGGCTTGTCTATTGTTCCATTTCCGGCTACGGACAGCAGGGACCGTATGCGAAGCGGGGCGCTTTCGACGTGACGATTCAGGCGATCAGCGGGCTTATGAGCGTGACGGGCGAGGAAGACGGCATTCCCGTCAAATGCGGCGTTCCGGTGGCGGACTTCGCCGCCGGGTTATACGCGGCTTACAGCATTGCCGCCGCCGTCTTCCAGGCAAGGGAAACCGGGAAAGGCGCCTATATCGATTGTTCGATGCTCGGCAGCGTTCTCGGCATTTCCGCCTTGCAGACGAGCGAATATTACGGCAACGGGACGCCGCCGAGGAAACTCGGCACCGCTCACCCGCGCAACGCGCCGTACCAGGGGTTCAACGGCAGCGACAAGCCGTTCGTCATCGCCGCCGGCAACGACAAGCTGTGGCGGAGCGTCTGCGAGGCGGTCGGCATGCCGGAGCTGGCGGACGATCCGCGATTTGCGAGCCAGACGCTCCGCGCGAAGCGGCAGAAGGAGCTTGCCGCCATCTTGCAGGAGCGGTTTGCGCGCAAGCCGGCCGCGGAATGGCTGGCGGAATTCGAGCGTCGCGGCGTGCCGTGCGCTCCCATCAATACGTATGAGGACATTTTGCACGATCCCGCGGTCCGGGAGATGGGACTGATCGAGCCGCTGCTTCTCCCCAACGGGGTGACGACCAGCACCGTCAAGTTTCCGGTCCACATATCGGGGACGGAGACGGCCGTATACCGTCAGCCGCCCCGGCATGGCGAGCATGACGACGAAGTGTTCGCGGAATGGCTGGCGCCCGCCGTCCATTCAACCATAAACAGGTAATTTGACATTTGACAAGGAGGAATGAAACATGGCTGAAGTTAACGTGATTTTGTGGAGCAGGGAAGGATGTCAGGCTTGCCGGCAGACGAAGGCCTATTTAAAGGAAAAAGGATACGCGTATTCCAATATCGACGTGGAAGGAAAAGACTTTTTGCGGGATGTGCTGGAATTGAAATACGGCATTCGCCACGTTCCCGTCATCGAGATCGGACGGGACGGGGTGTACGAGGCGGTATTGGACGGCGATCCTAACCGGATCGAAGCTTTGCTGGCCGGGTATCGAACGGAAGGGAAGCCGGCAGGCGTTTAACGAAAGACGATGGGGGAGACATTCAGATGACGATCGGCAATGCCAAACAGGACAACTTCAAACGGAATCGGCTCACCGGCATTTGCCTGCTGATCCTGCTCGCCGTTATCGCTTCCATGCTGGGAGGCTGCGCTTCCCAAAGCGGGAATACGCCGGCAGCAGGGGAACAAGCGAAGGATAACGGGACGTTTCGGGTCGGTTATCAAAAAGGAGGCGAAACCCTCCTGCTGAAAAAGAAAAAGCTGCTCGAAACGAAGCTCGGGGAGATAGGGTACAAGGTGGAGTGGGCGGAATTCAATACCGGCAGCTCGATTCTGGAAGCGCTCAGCACCGGAAACATCGATTTCGCCAATTCCGGAGATGCCCCGTCGGTGTTCGCGCTCTCCAAAGGCCATGATTTCGTCTACGTCGCCAGCACGCCTTCGGCCGAGAAATCCGAAGGGATTCTGGTGAAGGACGATTCGGGCATCAACAGCGTCGCCGATCTGAAAGGGAAGAAGATCGCGTTCAACAAGGCGTCGATCTCCCAGTATTTGCTGACGCTGGCGTTGCAAAAGGAAGGTCTGACGATCGATGACGTCGAGCCCGTCTATCTCAATCCGCCTGAAGCGAGCGTCGCGTTCGCGCAAGGACAGGTCGACGCATGGGTCGTGTGGGACCCGTATTTCACCGTGGCGGCCGATACCGAAGGCAACCGGATTTTGACGGATGCCACCGGCATCGTTCCGTACCGCTCCTTCTATGAGAGCACGCGCCAATTTGCCGAAAAGCATCCCGATGTCATCGAGGAGACGGTCAAGCTGCTTCAGGGGGTAGCCGAAGAAATCGACAAAGATCCGTCGGAAGCGGCCGCCTTGCTGCAAGAGGCGACGAACATTCCCGTTGCCACCTGGGAAAAAATATTGAAAAACCGGCCGTCCGAAATCAGCTTCATGGACGAGGAAGCGGCAGGCGATTTGCAGAAAATGGCGGATGATTTCGTGGAAATCGGTTTTATCGACCAGCCGTTGAAGATTAACGATGCGGTATGGAAGCCGCAATGATGCCGGCACGGACGCCGGTTGACTGGAGGGAATGAAGTGAGACGTATAGGGACTGTCGGAGCGTTTAAAAAGGTTTCTCCCTGGATCGTGCCGGTGGCGATCGTTCTCCTGTGGCAGCTGCTGTCCGACTTGCGGCTGTTGTCGGCGACGATTTTGCCGGCTCCGCTTGCTGTGGCGAAAGCGGCCCTGCAGTTGGCCGAATCGGGACTGATCTTCCATCATATCGGATTGAGCGCGCAGCGGGCTCTGATCGGCTTCGCCATCGGCGGATCGATCGGCTTTGCGCTCGGCCTGATCAACGGCACATCCCGATTTGCGGAAAATATGCTGGATACGACGGTGCAGATGCTGCGGAATATTCCTCATCTGGCGCTTATCCCGCTTGTCATCGCCTGGTTCGGCATCCAGGAGGAAGCCAAAGTGTTTCTCGTGGCGCTCGGCGTTTTCTTTCCCATTTACGTCAATACGTTCCACGGCGTCCGCACGGTCGACAAAGGGCTGATCGAAATGGCGAAAGTGTACGGGCTGCGAGGATGGGGGCTTTTCCGGCAGGTGATTCTGCCGGGCGCCATGTCCTCGATACTGGTCGGCGTCCGCTATTCGCTGGGCGTCATGTGGATCTCGCTCATCGTGGCGGAGACGATCGCTTCCGATGCCGGCATCGGCTACCTGGCCATGAACGCCCGCGAGTTTATGCAGATGGACGTCGTCGTATTAAGCATTATTTTGTACGCTTTACTCGGCAAGCTGTCGGATGTCATCGCGAAGCTGCTGGAAAACCGGCTGCTGCAATGGCATCCGAATTACCGCAAGTCTTCTGCGGTGCGGAGAAAGCGATGGGGCAAGCGGCAGTTATCTTTGAACAAACCATAAAGTGGAAAGACACGCAAAACGGGAACGTTGCGCGGCCATATTTACAAACGCCAGAGCGCTTCTGGCGTTTTTTCACTTCCTATTTGCCCGTCTAGCCGCCCGCGCCATCCGTCAAATCGTCACCTGTCCGTCGGTGCGCCTGTCTTTCGTCAAATCGTCTCCGGTTCATGGGTGCCCCCGCGCCGTCTTCCGTCAAATCGTCACCTGTCCGTTTGTCCACCCCGCCATCCGTAATCGTCACCCGTCCGATGGCTCGCCCCTCGCCGCTATCCGTCTAACAGTCACCCGTCCGATGGCTCGCCCCTCGCCGCTATCCGTCTAACAGTCATCCGTCCGATGGCCCGTCCCTCGCCGTCTTTCGTTAAATTGTTGCCCGTTCGTTGATTGTCCAACGTCCGTTAACGTGCCCCCGCGTCACCTTCCGTCAAATCGTGTCCGGTTCGTAGGTGCACCTCGCCCCATCTTCAGCGCCCCCGCCACCCATTGGAGAAAATTCTGCAAAAGTGCAGGAATTTTGACCTGAATAGCTGACCATGACGTAAAATCCTGCAAAAATACAGTATTTTTTGGAAATATTCGATTATCTGGCTCGAACGGATCAAAAAAGGTGCATTATTGCAGAAATTTTCGCGTTTTGGTTGTTTTTTCCTTGAAAAAACTGTATTTTTGCAGCTTTTTGCTCTGCCTAACGCCGAGTCCAGCTAACGCCGAGTCCAGCTAACGCCAGTCCGGCTAACGCCAGTCCGGCTAACGCCTGTCCAGCTAACGCCAGTCCAGCCAACGCCAGTCCAGCCAACGCCTGTCCGGCTAACGCCCAGTCCGACTAACGCCCTCTCCACCTAACCTCCCTCTACGTCTAACGCTCTGTCCAGCTAGCACCCTGTCTCCGCCTAACACTGTCCGGCTAACGCCCAGTCCGACTAACGCCTGTCCGCCTGACGCCTGTCTGCCTAACCGCCCTCTACGTCTAACGCCCCGTCCACCTAACCCCCCGCACGCGGCGCTTCGCTACGCTCTCACTTTCTTGTAGTACTGCATCGGGGAAAGTCCGACGTGCTGCTTAAACACCTTGCTGAAATAATAAGGATCGTCCAGTCCGACCAGGTAACCGATCTCGCCGAAGCTCATATGCGTGGCCTGGATCAGCTCCTGCGCATGCTGGATGCGGACCTTGTTGACGTATCTCGTAATGGTGTATCCGGTAAATTCCTTGAACACGCGGTTCAAATAATCGTAGTTCGATTCAAATTCCTTTTCGATTAGACGGCTCGTGATTTTGTCGGCATAATACCGGTGGATAAAGTCCAGCAGCGCATGGACCTTCACAATCGCTTTCGAGCCTGGCCCCTTGTCGCTGCGCAGAACGTTCAGAAAGTACGCCCTCGACAACTCGATCAGCAATTCGGAAAATCGAAGCGCGGTCAGCCCCCTGTTGAAATGTTTGCGCCGGTACAACTGAAGCAGATCGTTCATCGCGTGCATCGTCTGATGAAAACCGTTTTTGTCCGAAAGGCTGAAATGTTTTGGAAAATGGCAAACCGGTTGTTCGTCGCCTTCGCCGGCATCCTCCAGAATCGAGCGTCTGGCCAGTTCCGCAACATTGTCAACCGATAGGGCGGACATGTCGGGATGCTTGAAATGAAAATAGTAGTAGTCGCAAAGCGCCTTCCGGGTTCCTTCATGTTCCAGACCGGGCTCCAGCAAAAGCATGTCTCCGCGCCTCAGAATGTAATCGACGCCTTCCTCCCGCATATGAAGTTCGCCGTTTTTGATGATATACAGCACATATTCATCCGTATTCCGCTTGAAATGCATCCAGGGAGTCGAGTAGGATACATAGCCCATCAGCTTGATGGCAGGAACGAGTTCCACATTCACGGCCAGCATCCGCAAGCGCTATCCTCTCCTTCGGGAAAAGTCGGTATTGTACAAAAACAGCTGGCATTTCCGATTATTCTATCACAGCCGGCCGAAAATCGCATGGTGTCCGATATTCAGCATCATCGGATAAATAGACGGTTTTTCAGTCTGCAGGCCGATACGCCCAAATCGCAAACAGGAATATCCGACACCATCACAGGAATGCAAACGGTTACCCCCCTCCCGGTTCGTACTCCATAATCAAGATGAAACAAATCGATGAGGGGAGTATATAGAGAATGAAAAACGTAAGAAAAGCGGCGCTTACGGCTCTTGCACTGATCGTTGTGCTGGTCATGGCGGCATGCTCGGGCGGTAACGGGGGGAACGAAGGAAGCGCCGGCAACGGTGGCGCCGACAATGGCGGAGGAGACAAGCCGGCCGGCAAAAAAGTGACGATCGAATATTGGCATACGTACAGCGATGCGGAAGAGGCCGTGCTCACCGAAAAGATCAAGCCTTTGTTCGAGGAAGCGTATCCGAACATCGAGCTGAAGCTGACCCGCATGCCGTACGAAGGGCTGAAGCAGCAAGTCATCGCGGGCGTGGCCGGCGACGCGGCGCCGGACCTGATGCGCATGGACATCGTATGGGTGCCCGAGTTCGCGGCCCAGAACTCGCTGATGGACTTGAGCAAGCTGGACGGCTTCGAGGAGCTGAAGGCGAATACGTTCGAAGCGCCGATGGCGACGAACTATTATAACGGCGGTTACTATGGCGTGCCGGTCAACACCAATACGAAAGTTGCGATATACAACAAGGCGACGCTGGCCGAAGCGGGTCTGACGGAACCGCCGAAGACGATGGATGAACTGGTCGCGGCGGCCGAAAAGCTGAAGAGCAAAGGCAAATACGGCATCGGCATATCCGGCATTCACGCCTGGGGGCTTGCGCCCTGGTTCTGGAGCCTTGGCGGGTCCATCACCAATGAAGACTACACCGAGGTAGACGGTTATCTGAACAGCGAGGCAAGCGTGAAAGCGCTGGAGACTATCGTCGATTGGAACAACAGAGGACTGGTGCTTCCGGTTATGCTCGGCGGCGAGCCGGGCACCTGGGACGGCATCATCAGCGGCGAATACCTGATGTCCGATGACGGGCCATGGTTCTACAGCACGAAAATCGCAGAGAAGGAAGCGACAGGCTTCGATCCGCTGGAGGAGACTGTCCGGGCGGTTATGCCGGCGGGCGACGGCGGCAGCCGTTCGGTTATCGGCGGCGAGAACCTGGTTATATTCGCCAACTCCAAGCATCCGGAGGAAGCGTGGACGTTCGCGAAGTGGATGCTTACCGAAGAGCCGCAGAAGATTATGGCGGAGACGGGCCTGATCCCGTCGAACAAAGCGGCGGCCGAAGCGATGACCTCGATGAACATCCCGTTCGTCGACACCTATGTGGAGCAGCTGAAAACCGCACTGCCGCGCACACCGATTCCGCAATGGGGCGAACTGGAAGCAATCTTCAACCTGGCGTTCGAGAAGGCGATCCGCGGCGAGCAGGAGCCGAAGGCTGCGCTTGACGATGCGGTGAAGCAAATCGAAGCGATTTTGAAGTAAAACGAGACAGTATCCATCAGGGCTACTTTGCCAAGCAGCCGCTTCGGCGAAGCAGCCCTTTTTCCCGGAAAATACGCATTCCGCTTATTCAACGAAAGGAGTCCTCAAGCTTATGTCCAGTTCCTTCATGTCACCGGAGATCCGTAACGCTCCTCATACAAGGAAGAGCAGGCTAGCGATCGGCCTGAGGCAATGGATGGCGGTGCTGCCGTTCGTGGCGCTTGGCTTTATCGGCACGGCCGTATTCGTGCTTTACCCCATGGTCCGCAATATTATGATCAGCTTCCAGGACTTCAGCATCATGCCGAACGCGACGAACGCGTGGGTCGGCTTCGACAACTATTTGAAGGTGTTCCAGGACCCGAACGACCGGTTTTTCATCGCTTTGCGCAACACCTTTCTGAACGTGGCGGCCACTGTGCCGGTCAACTGGTTCCTTGCCGTGTTCTTCGCGGTGCTGATTAACGCCAAATTCGTCAAATTCAAGATTGCGTTCCGCACCATCTATTACTTGCCGATCGTGACATCCTGGATCATCATCGCACTCTTGTTCAAATATTTGTTCGCGGACGGAGACGGCGGCATTATCAACTTCATCCTGCACAAGCAGCTCGGCATCATTTCGGAACCGATCTCCTGGCGCAACCATTACTGGTCAGCCATGGTGATGATCTGGCTGTTTCACATCTGGAAGACCGTCGGCTGGGGCGTCGTTATCTATCTGGCCGCGCTTCAGGGCATTCCGAAGGATCTGTACGAAGCGGCCGACATCGACGGAGCGAACGTCATGCAGAAGTTCTGGCGCATTACGATTCCGCTCCTGAAGCCGATTACGCTGTTCGTTGTCATCAATCTCATTAACGGCGCCTTCGGTTTCTTCCCGCAAGTTTATTTCATTACCCAAGGCGGACCGATGAACCAGACGCATGTCATTCCGAGCCTGATCTACATCGAGGCGTTCCAGAATATGAAGTTCGGGCCGGCTTCCGCGATGGGTGTCATGATGGGCTTGCTTGTGTTCATTCTCACCTACACGCAAATGAAAAAAATCGGAAGACAGCGCATGTTTTAAGGAGGATCGCTAATGAGAACTTCGCTAATCAATCAAATTATCGTTTACGCGATTATCATAACCGGCGCTCTTCTGTTCGTCTTCCCGTTCATTTATATGATCCTGACGACGTTCTTCCTGGGCACGAATACGCTGCCCAAGCCGGATCAGGTCTTTTCGGTCAACATCAATTTCACGAACTATATCACCGTCTGGAACAAAAACAATTTCGTCAACTATTTCATGAACAGCGTCATCGTCACATCCGTTGCGATGGTAGGCTCTCTTTTGCTGGGCGCGCTGACGGCCTACGGCTTCGCCAGATTCACCTTTCCCGGCAAGGAGCTGATTTTCCGTCTGTTCCTGCTGACGATTTTTATCCCGGGCGTCATCAACATTATTCCGCAATTCGTCATTATCAAAGAGATGGGACTCGTGAACACCTACAGCGGCCTGTGGCTCGTTTACATCGCGGGCGGCGTTATCGGCAACGTGTTTTTCCTGCGCGGGTTTTTCGAGAGTATTCCGAAGGAGCTGGAAGAATCCGTTCTGATTGACGGCGGCGGCAACTGGCGCATCTTCTGGAACATCTACCTGCCCCAGTCGCTGCCCGCGTTGGGAACGCTGGCGATCTTTATTTTTCAAGGCACGTGGGAGGAATATTTCCTGGCGCTGACCCTCATCAAGAGCGAAGCGCTGCGCACGCTGCCGATCGCGATTCTGATGTTCAACGACAAGTACTCGACCAACTACGGCCAAGTATTCGCGGCGTCTGTAATCGCCCTGCTGCCTGTCATTCTGCTTTACATGACGTTCCAGAAGAAGTTCGTGCAATCCGGCTACAATGAAGGCGGCGTGAAAGGCTAAATCGATGACAAGGAGAATATGCGAATCATGAAAACGACTGGATTCCGGTACGGAACGACGACCGTTTGTGCCGGTATACTGCTCATGTCCGCATTGCTGGCGGGTTGCTTCGGTAAGAAAGAAACGATCGGACCGCAGAAGGCCGGCAGCGCCGGTCAGATTGCATACGTGACGACGGACAAAGCAAGGTACAATCCCGGCGAACCCGTCCGATATACGGTGACGATGGAAGAGACGGAGCAGGGCGGCGAGCTGATCGTCCGCTACAAGCATCTGGACGAGATCGTCGAAGAAACGACGATACAATGGGACGGCTCCCCGGAGGTGAAGTGGGAGTGGATGCCCCCGAAGGATGATTTCAAAGGCTATATGGCGGAAATTTATTTGAAGCAGGGCCGGGAAATTGCGGATCACGCCAACATTGCGGTGGACGTCTCCTCGGATTGGGGCAAGTTTCCGCGCTACGGCTATCTCGCCGATTTTATGGCGATGGACAGCGCGGAGCAGGAAGAGATTATCGAGCGGCTGAACCGCTACCGCATTAACGGCCTCCAGTTCTACGACTGGCAGTGGAAGCATCATATTCCGCTCAAGATGGACGGGGACCAGCCCGCGTCGCAATGGCCGGATATTGCGAACCGGATGGTGTCCTACGATACGGTCAAAACCTATATCGACCTGGCCCACGGCAAAAACATGAAGGCGATGAACTACAACCTGCTGTTCGGCGCGTTCGAGGATGCGGAGGCCGACGGCGTGAAGCGGGAGTGGGGGCTGTTCAAGGACCCTCTGCTGGAAAATCAGGACCGCCATCCGCTGCCGGACAGCTGGGCGAGCGACATTATGCTCATGAATCCCGGCCACGAAGAGTGGCAGCGTTATTTGATCGACAAGGAGAAGGAAGTGTACCGTCATCTGCCGTTTGACGGCTGGCATGTCGATCAGCTCGGCGACCGGGGCATCTTGTACGACGGCAACGCCGACAAGGTCAATTTGCCGGAAACGTACGGCCCGTTCCTGGAAGCGGCGAAGCAGGAGCTGGACGTCGATTACGTCATGAACGCGGTCGGCCAATTCGGCCAGCCGTATATCGCGAAGGCGCCGGTGAAGTTCCTGTATACCGAAGTATGGGACGCTCATCCGCTGTACCGCAATTTGAAGGAAATCGTGGACCAGAATCTGAAGTACAGCGGCGGCGGATTAAGCACCGTGTTGGCCGCTTATATGAACTACAATCACGCCGATTCGCCGGGCGAGTTCAACACGCCGGGCGTGCTGCTGACGGACGCCGTCATCTTCGCCTCGGGGGGAGCGCATCTGGAGCTCGGCGAGAACATGCTGGCGAAGGAATATTTTCCGAACAAAAACCTGACCATGCCGGATGAGCTGAAGGATGTGCTGATCGTCTATTACGACTTTCTGACCGCTTATCAAAATCTGCTGCGCGACAATGCGGCCGATATCGAGCTGCAGGCGGAAACCGTGAACGGTCCGGCGTTATCATCCGAGCCGGAGCGGGGCAAGGTGTGGAGCTTCGCCAAGGAGGCAAGCGGCAGACAGGTGCTTCATCTGATCAACTTCACCGGCGTCACCGGCATGGAATGGAAGGATGCGGACGCGACGCAGACCGAACCGGAAGAGCAGACGGACCTGAAGCTGAAAGTAAACGCGGACGGCAAGGTGAAGAAGGTGTGGATGGCTTCACCGGATTATTACAACGGTTCTGCGGTCGCTTTGGACTTCACGCAGAAGGACGGCGTGCTGGAGCTGACGCTGCCGAAGCTGAAATATTGGGACATGGTCGTATTGGAATACGGCAGCCGGCCGTAATCGAGCGATTCGGCCGCGTATTTGCGTATAAGCAAAGACGCCTGATGCAGGCGTCTTTCCGTCGTTGCCGGGGTGTTGGCTACTTTTTCATTTTGCGTTGCCGCAGCGATAGACTACAATAATGGACGGAAGAAGCAACGGAGGAGGAAGGCATGCTCGAAAAATACCGGATAACGAAACGAATGACGTTTACAACGAGAATGATCTTTGCTTTCGTCATCGTCATTCTGATCTCGACCTTGTTTACGAGCTTCTCCTTCTATATCGTATCCAACGCGACCGTGAAGCGGAACGTGCGGGACGCATCGATCCAGATCGCCAAGCAGGGCGCGGATTCCTTATCTTTTATTCTGAATGCCGGCAGCGACGTGTCCGACATGATCTACATCGACCCCCGCATCCGGCATGTGCTTTCGAACAGTCCGACGAGCGGCACGGATCTGCTCGAATGGCGGAGCAATGAGGATGAAATGAAGAGCTTCCTGAACAATGCCGTATATTCCAGCTCCTTCGTCAGCATCGTATACGTCCTGAAGGACAGCGCGACGGGATGGGGCAGCGGCACCTTCTCCAGAATCAAGCTGTCGCGCTACGATGTGGAAAACCAGCCCTGGACGGCGGAGGCCCGCAAGCTGGAAGGAGGACTCGTGTGGGGCGGGATTCAGGCGGATCAGCTCAGCAACGCCGGCGATACGACGCAGATGGTGCTGCCGATCGGCCGGGCGATCAAGGATTACGTGAGCAACGAGACGATCGGTTATATTCTCGTCAATCTGAACGGACGCAAGGTGATCGATACCATTGAGGAGATGAAGCTCGGCGAGACCGGGAGCTTCCTCGTCGTCGACGGGGAGGGGCGCATCATGATTGCCGCGAATACGGACCAAATCGGCAAGCCGGTCGACAACCCGGAGCTGCTCTCCCATATTACGGAAGATCCGTATGTCGAATTCGAGTTTCGTCAGGGCGATATTCCGTATTACGGCGTGAAGCAGGCGCTCAGCAACGGCTGGATGCTGGTCGGCACCGTCCCCGTTCACGAGATTACCGACAAGCTGGGCGCGCTGCACCGGAACATTCTGTTCTCCTTCGGGGCGTTCACCCTGCTCGGGATCGGCATGGGGCTGATCATCGCCAATCGGGTCACGCGGCCGATCAAGCAGCTGACAAGACAGATGAAGCGGGTGCAGAAGGGCGATTTGACCGTGCAGACCGATGTGCGCACAAGCGATGAATTCGGCCTCTTGAGCCATCAATTCAACAAAATGATTACCGACATCAATCGGTTGATGGAGCAGGTGACCGAGGAGCAGAAGCGGAAGCAGGAGGCGGAGCTGCGGGCGGTCATCCACCGCATCAATCCGCATTTTCTGTTCAATACGCTTGGCACGATCCGGTGGCTGATCAAATACGGGCAGTCGGAGCGGGCTTACGACGGCATATCCGCCCTGACGAGATTGCTGGAAGCGAATATGGGCAGGAAAGGCAATTTCGTGACGATTGCCGAGGAACTGGACATTATCGAAAAATATTTGGTCATTCTGGAAATGCGCTACAACAAGCGCTTCAAGCTGACCGTTCGGAAGGACGACGATGCGGCGGAGCTGCCGGTGCCGCGCATGCTGATTCAGCCGCTGGTCGAGAACGCGATCTTTCACGGCATCGTGCCGAAAAATACGGACGGCGAAATCGAAATCGAGGTTCGTCAGGAAGGGGAGGCGACCGTCATTACGGTCGCAGACGACGGCCTTGGCATTTTGCCTCACAAGTCGGAACTGACGAAGTCGGTGGAAGAAGCGGTCCAGGGCGGCGTGACAGGCATTGGCCTTCAGCATGTGTACGAAAGCGTGCGGCTTTATTTCGATCGGGCCTCGGAGGTGGCGCTGCATCGCCGGGAAGAAGGCGGCACGCTGGCCAAGATCGTCCTGTATCCGCAAAAAAATGCCGCAGCAGGAAAGGTGAGCGATAATGTGGCGGGCAATGATTGTTGACGACGAGCCGATCATTCGTTTCGGGATCAAGGCTTCGGTAGACTGGACGGGGGAAGGGATCGAGATTGCGGCCGACTGCGCGAACGGAGCGGAGGCGCTGCAGATGCTGGAAAGAGAGCCGATCGATATTCTGATTACGGATATCAAGATGCCGATTATGGACGGTCTGGACCTGACGCGGCGCGCGCTGGCGATCAATCCCGGTATGAAGGTCATACTCGTGAGCAGCCACAACGACTTCGAGTACGTAAGGGAAGGAATCAAGCTCGGTGTCGTGGATTACATTCTGAAGCATACGCTGGAGCCGGAGGAGCTGCTCGAGATCGTACGCAAGTGCAAGGAGACGCTCGAGGAAGAGCGCCGGATGCGCAGCCGGCTGAATGGCGCAGACCGGGAAAAGGCAGCGCTGCTGCGCAAACGCTACGAGGGCGAGCTGAAGCTGCATCTGATCCAGCGCACGGAGCGTCTGCCGGCAGGCGAATATCCGGCATGGCTTGACGATGCGTATGTCGCGATCCATATTAAGCTGAACCGGATATCGGCAATCGAAGAGCAGCACGGCTATTTGTACAAGTCGGTTTTGCTCGAGCAATTTGCGGATGCGCTGTACGCGGAAGTGCCGGAGGGGATCGCGGTTCAGACGGCGGAAAATGAGTTGTTTTTCCTGATGCCCGGGCCTAAGGACAATTCCGGTCCGCAGGCCGGCCCGCCGATGGCCGAACGTCTTCGCGGGCTGAAGGGGCTGCTTGAGCTCGATGGCGGAACCAGCGTAACGTTCGGTTATGCGGAAGGCCGGGGAGCAGACGAAATCCGCGCCGTCTTCGTTCGCAGCCAGGAAGCGTCCGACCGGGGCTTCTTCGAGGGCAGCGGCATCTTCGCATACGATGCGTCCGCCGCAATTCGGCGCGAAGGCAAGCATCTGCCTACGATGTATCAAACGGCTGCGGCCGCCGGCGACGAACGGGTCGGCGAGCTGCTGGAGGAATGGCGCGCCGATTGGTCGCAGGGCGGCCGCTCGCCCATTGCGCTGAAGGAAGAGGCGAGCCGCGTATTGTCCTTGATGTTCAAGCGGCATGTGGACCCCTATGCGCTTGTGGATTGCTTCGACCGGCTGTTCAAGACGGAGACGCTCGACGAGCTGTGCGAAACGCTGAAGCTCAGTATCGCGGAGCTGCGGAAGGCCCGCCTGGAAAGCTTCGATGCGCAGGGCACGGGTCATCCGATCGACAAGGCGCTGGACTACATCCGCGCGCATTATTTGGAGACGTTGACGCTGCAGCAGGTTGCCGATTTCGTTCATGTGAGCAAAAATTATTTTTCGATTCTGTTCAAGAAGGTAACGGGCCAAAATTTCATCGACTACGTTATCACGCTGCGCATCCAGAAGGCGAAGGAGCTGCTCGCCGGCACCGAGCTGAAGGTGTACGAGGTGGCGGAGCAGTCCGGCTTTAACGACGTGAAGTACTTCAGCAAGCTCTTCAAGAAGATGACCGGCCACTCGCCTGTCGATTACCGGGAGCGGCATCCGCACCGGACGACTGGCGGCGGGACCTTGAAGGGAGAGAGCGCCCCATGAAGCTGAGAACGCTCAAAGCGCTGCCCGCAGCCGTTATAATGGTCGCAGCGCTCGGAGGCTGCATGGGCAATTCCGTCATTGACGACATGAGCACGGTGAAAAGGCTTGGCGACGAGCCGCAGAAGCGCATCGTCATCTGGCATACGTACAGCGACGAAGAAACGGTTGTGTTCGAGAAGGAGGTCATTCCGAAGTTCGAGGCGGAGCATCCCGACATTCGCATCGAATCGGTAAGGCAGACCCATAACCGGGAATACCACGCCGCTCTGCTTGCGCGCGCGTCGGCAGGGAAGACGCCGGACATTATCCGCATGGATTATACGTGGGTGCCCCTGTTCGCTCAACGCAATCTGCTGCAGCCGCTGGAGCGGTTTCCCGAGTTCGGGAACGTGTCGCGGCAGCTGCAGGGACGCATGATGGAGACGAACCGTTACGCCGATCATACCTACGGACTTCCGCTCAACATCACGACGAAAGCGGCCATTTACAATGAGCGGCTTCTGTCCGGGCTGGGCGTTGCCGAGCCGCCGTCCTCCTTCTCCGAGCTTGTGAAGCTTGCCCGCGACAACGGGTACGCGCTGGGCATGTCGGACGTCGGCATGTGGAACAGTCTGCCGTATTTTATGGCGCTCGGAGGACAGCTGGCGGATGAAGACTTCACCCGCACAGACGGCTATTTGAACAGCGAACGGAGCATAGCGGCGATGAAGCAATTGCTCGGGCTGTACCGGGAAGGCGTCATCAATCCGTGGCTGCTGAAGGGGAACGCCGATTTGTGGCGGGAGGTGTACGACGAGGACCGCTTCCTCATGATCGACGAGGGGCCGTGGTATTACAGCATTCTTCTGAATTCCTCGGGCGTGGAGGTCGATCTGCTGGAGCGGACGAAGCCGGCGCCTTTCCCGACAGACGGCGAATACGGCTCCGTCATCGGCGGCGAAAGCCTTGTGATGACCAAAGGCGCGCGCCACAAGCCGGAGGCATGGACATTCATGAGCTGGCTGGTGAAGAAGGAAACGCAGCTGACGCTTCTCAAGGCCGGGCTCATTCCGGTCAATACCGAAGCTTTCGAGGAAGGCCGCCGCTCGGACAGCAAGGCCAACCGTTATCTGGAAGCTTTTATGGACGGGATTCAGCAAGCTTTCTATCGTCCCGCCATCCCGCAATGGAATGAGGTGGAGAAGCTGTACGAAGCGGCGATGGAGGATATATTCATGCGGGGCAGCGATGTGGAAACGACGCTTCGGGAGACGTCCGAAAAAATCGACGCGCTGCTGGCAAATCAGGAGAAAAAGTCGGTATTGTACAAATAAAGTATCTTCTTGCCATTTCCGTCCGGTTTTCCGCCGTCTATACTGAGTGGGTGACCCAAGGATGAGGAGGTTCGAGAATGAAATTGTTTCGTATCGGGTTGATCGGACTGGGCGGAATGGCGAACGTTCATATAAACGGTTTGAAAAACGTGCCCAACACGACCATCACCGCCATTTGCGATGTTCAGCATGCCGCTCTCGAAAAGGTCGGCGATCAACTGGGTATTCCGCCGGAGAAGCGGTTCACCGATTTTCACAAGCTGATTCGGGATGAAGATGTCGATGCCGTAGTTTCCGTGACGCCCAATCTGGTGCACGCGGAAATTATGAGAAGTTGCTTGGAAGCGAAAAAGCCGTTTTTGTCGGAGAAACCGTTTACGATGACCTTCGACGAGGCGGAAGAGCTGAAGCGGTATTATGAACAGGGGCCTGTCCCTGCGATGATCGGCTTTAGCTACCGCTATACGCCGGCTTTCCGGTATGCCAAGGAATGGCTGACGCAAGGGAAAATCGGGGACGTACGGAGCTTCTCGGTTCAATATTTGCAAAGCTGGGGGGCCGCCGTTTACAATCAGCCTTTCGTATGGAGATTGGACAAAAGCGTGACCGGCACCGGGGCGCTTGGCGATTTGGGCGCGCATATGATCGATCTGGCCCACTACCTGATCGGCCCTTTCCGGGAGTTGTCGGCGAATTTGGAAACGTTTATTTCCAGCAGAAAAAGCCTGACCTCCGACGAATGGATCAAGGTGGAAGTGGACGATTTTGCCAGCTTTCAGGCACGGATGGCAAACGGTGCGGCCGGTGTGTTCCAGACGTCGCGCAACGCGATCGGTTCCGGCAATCAACTGGAGATCTCGTTGTACGGCGACCGGGGAACGCTGCATGCCAGCACGCTTCATCCGGACAAGCTGGTCTGGATCCACATCGATGAGGAAAGCGGCGAACTCGTGGAGAAGAAGTTGGATGTTCCGCAACGGGTCAAGCTGTCCCAGTGGGAAGACTTCGCCGGTCTGCTGGCCGGAACGCCGAGCGACAGCTTGCCCGATTTCAAGGCCGGTTATGAAAATCAGAAAGTACTGGAGGCCGTCGTCCGCTCGAATGAATGGAAACGGACGGTTTCGGTCGAGGACCTTTCCGCACGGACACTTGAATAGAAAGAAGGCGATCCGTTCATGCTGCCGTTCAGGACATCGTTAAACGCTTCAACCTTGTTCCCGTTCAAGCTGGAATTGAAGGAACAAATCCGCGTAGCCGCGGAAGCGGGATATGAGGGAATCGAAATTTGGATGCGCGATTTGGAAGCTTATGCCGCTGCCGGCCATACGTTGGCGTCGTTAAAAAGATATATTGCGGATACGGGAATCGGCGTCGTGAACGCGATCGCCTTCTTCAAATGGGCGGATGAAGACCCTGCGGTCCGCGAGCAAAGCTTCGGGCAGGCCAAGCGGGAGATGGAGATGCTGGCCGAAATCGGCTGCGGCGCGGTGGCGGCTCCGCCTTTCGGCCAAGTGGAGAACGTGCCGCTGGAGGAGATGGCGGTTCAATATGCCAGATTGATCGAGCTCGGCAGGCCATTGGGCGTCGAGCCGTATCTGGAGTTTTGGGGAAGGGCCCGCAAGCTGTCGAAGCTCAGCGAGGCCGTATATGTCGCGATGGAAAGCGGGTATCCGGATGCGAAGCTGCTGCTCGATCCGTTCCATATGTACGTCGGCGGCAGCCGTCTGGAGACGCTGTCCTATTTGAACGGCAGCCGGATCGGGATCGTTCATGTCAATGATTATCCGGCTTCGCCCGGCCGGGAGCATATCGCCGACCGGGACCGTCTGTTCCCGGGCGACGGCATCGCTCCTTCCGCCACATTCGCGAGATTGCTCTACGAAATCGGTTACGACGGCTTTCTGTCGCTGGAATTGTTTACGGAGGATTTCGGCGGCGAATCTGCGCTTGATGTAGCCTCCCGCGGTTTGATGAAGATGCGGGCCGCGTATGCAATCTCCGGCCAAACGGCAAATAATTCTTGAATAAACAGAGACCGTTACGGCATGCTGCTCGTCGTCGCCGTCATCTACACGATCGCGCTCGTTGCTGTCGGCATGCTGCTCACCGGCTTGACAAGAACGCCGGAGCAATTCGGTATTGTGCTGCAGATCGCCGCTGCCGCCATGCCGCTCCTCGGCGGAGCCTACTGGCCGCCCGGGACGGTCACGAATCCGATTATTCTGGCCGTCTCCGAATTCGTTCCGCTTACGCATGCGATGCAAGCGATGAAAGGGATCGCCTTGCAGCAGTACGGTCCGGCCGAACTGGCTGCGCCCTTGGCAAAACTGCTGCTGATTGCCGTTCTCTGCATGGGCGTCGGCATCAACATGGACGAGCGGCGTTCCCATTAGCGGCGGCGGGACCGAGCGTTAGCGAAACGGCCGGCTGCCGGCTGTGCCGCCCGGCGCGCACCTAGGCCGCACGGCGCACGGCCATAACCGCACGGCGCACGGCCATAACCGCACGGCGCACGGCCATAACCGCCCGGCGCACGCCATAACCGCCCGGCGCACGCCATAACCGCACGCGCACGGCCATAACCGCACGCGCACGGCCATAACCGCACGCGCACGGCCATAACCGCACGCGCACGGCCTCAACCGCATGGCGCACGGCCATAACCGCATGGCGCACGGCCATAACCGCATGGCGCACGGCGAATAAGCACTTCGTTTCCGCAGGAAACGGGTGCTTTTTTAATATTAAACCTGAATTTCGAAAGTGCG
>NZ_JBCNFP010000028.1:0-30109 GCF_050481165.1 Paenibacillus cisolokensis | reverse complement strand
TTTGATGCAACGCTAGTGGGAATTTCCACTCCGTTTTGACCAAATCGGCGAAAATCGCAAAAAATTCCTGCACTTTTGCAGGATTTATGGTCAGAGTCGCCGATTCGAACCACAAATCCTGCACTTTTGCAGGATTTGTGCTATTTTGCGCCAAGGCGGTCCGCCGGAAGGCTTGTTGCTCTATGGATTGACGAACGAGTTAACAGACGATAGGACCGGCCGCAGCGGTCAACAGATCGGTATCAAGCGATCGCAAACTATAAATCCCTATAGCCACAAAAAAGCCGCCTTCCGTAGAAAGCGGCTTTCGAACGAACGGAGTCGGTCCGTTTGCCTGTTCCTCCGACCCACGTCCAAGCATCGCCAAGCATTTCCAGCAGCGTACAAAGCCAAGTTGCATCGCATGCATCAGGTCCTATCGGCGTGAGGCCAAACAAATCATCGCAATCAGCGCAAAGCAAAGCAGCGTGCATCAACGCCAGCTGCATGCATCAGGTCCTATCAGCGCGAGGCCAAGCAAATCATCGCAATCAGTGCAAAGCAAAGCAGCGTGCATCAACGCCAGCTGCATGCATCAGGTCCTATCAGCGCGAGGCCAAGCAAATCATCGCAATCAGCGCAAAGCAAAGCAGCGTGCATCAACGCCAGCTGCATGCATCAGGTCCTATCGGCGCGAGGCCAAGCAAATCATCGCAATCAGTGCAAAGCAAAGCTGCGTGCATCAACGCCAGCTGCATGCATCAGGTCCTATCAGCGCGAGGCCAAGCAAATCATCGCAATCAGCGCGCAAAGCAGCTTCAATCGCCCCCAATCGAGCTATGCCGTCTTGCGCACCTCCAGCCGCCTGGTAAGCAGCGACAGCCCGTAATTGGCGGCAAAATACAAAACCGCGACGAGCAGCAGGATCGGAAAGACGACTTCCGGCCCCTGCCCCATAACAATGTTGGCGTGATGCATCAGCTCGCCCAGCGAAATGATGACCGTCAGCGACGTATCCTTCAAGAGCGATATGAACTGGCTGACGATCGGCGGCACCATCCGCCTAAGCCCAATCGGCAGGACGATGTGCCGCAGCGTCTGCATATAGCTCAGTCCCGACGAACGGGCCGCTTCCACCAGCCCTTTCTCCACCGACTGCAAGCCGCTCCGCACCACCTCGGCGATCATCGCGGCCTCGAATACCGTCAGTCCCAGCACCGCCGCCCCGAACATATTCGTCTGAATGCCGAGCTCGGGCAAGCCGAATCTGGCGAAGAAGATGAGCAGCAGCAGCGGCAGGTTGCGCGCCGTCTCGACGACGATGCCGACGACCGGCGACAGCACGGGAATGCGCGCATAACGCAGCACCCCGAGCAAGCAGCCGATGACGAAGCTGAGCACGATCGCGACGAACGCGAGCCATAGCGTCAATCCGAAGCCTTCCAGCAAAAACTTCAAATTATCCGGCGAATACGCCTTCCCGAAATCCATCGCCGCCCCTCCCTACCCGCTTCTCGCCAACCGCCGCTCCAGCGCGCGCGAAGCGAAGCTGAGCGGAATGGTCAGAAAAAGATAGAATATGGCGACGAATGCGTACGTGCTGACCGTATCGTAGGTCTCGGCATTGACGAGATCGCCGAAATACATCAGATCGAGCCCGGCGATGACGCCGAGAATGGACGAGTTTTTGACGAGATTGAGAAACTGGTTGCAGATCGGCGGAATGACGATCTTGATCGCCTGCGGCAGCACCACGTAGCGCATCGTTTGGGTATAGGTGAGTCCCGACGAGCGGGCGGCCTCGGTCTGTCCGCCGGGCACCGACAGAATGCCGGCGCGGATCGCCTCCGCGATATACGCCGACGTGTAGACCATCAGCCCGAGCGTCCCGGAGATGAATTCGTTCGGCACGATGCCAAGCGCCGGCAGTCCGAAATAGAACGAGTAGACGACCAGCAGCAGCGGTATGTTGCGAAAAAACTCGACGTATGCCGCGCCCGCCCAGTTCAGCGGCCGGACCGGCGCGATGCGCATGACGGCTACAAGCGTGCCGAGCGCGAAGCTGCCGGCCAGGGCGAGCAGACTGGCCGCTATCGTATTGCGAATGCCTTCGAAATACAAGTCCCAATAGTTGATCAAAACGGTTATATTGATCATCTGCGCCCCTCCCCGATTTAAAGCGGCTTATTCGGCGGGCGGCTTCTCCCCGATCCATTTTTCATAGATAGCGTCATACTCCCCGTTCGACTTCAGTTCGGACAGAATGTCGTTGACTGCTTGCACGAGCTCGGTTTCCCCTTTCTTAATGGCGATGCCGTAGGGCTCGTCGGTGAAAATGTCGCCGACCACCTCGTAATTGCTGTCCTGCTGAGCCATCCCGTACAAAATCGCATTGTCGGTCGTCAGCACCTCGCCCTGGCCGGCGCGCAGCGCCGTGAACGCTTCCTGGTAATTTTCGTACTGCTTGACGCGCAAGCCTTCCACGCGGTCCTCGATGTTCTTGATCGAAGTCGCGCCCTTCACGCCCAGCACCTGCGTATCCTTCGTCACGTCGGCGATGCTGCGGATCGGGCTGCCCTTCTTCACCAGCAGCGACTGTCCCGCATTGAAGTAAACGTCCGAGAAGTCGACCTCCTTCTTCCGCTCCTCGGTAATCGTCATCGTCGCGATGATCATATCGATCTCGCCGTTGTTAAGCATCGGGATGCGCGTCTTCGACGTCACTTCCTTCAGTTCCACATTGGCCTCGTCGCCGGTCAGCTTCTTGGCGATCGCCTTGGCGATGTCGACATCGAACCCTTCCACTTCGCCCGTGCCGGGGTCCTTCAGACCGAACAGCTTCGTGTCGAACTTGACGCCGACAACGACCTTGCCCCGTTCCTTGATCGCTTCGAGAGCGTTCGCGCCCGCTTCCGTCTGTCCGCCGCCTTCGCCGCCATTCGCACTGCCGTCCCCGCCGGCGTCGGCGTCGCCGCCCGGATTATTCGAGGCGCCGCAGCCCGCGGCGGCAAGCATGACCAGCAGCGCGGCCAGCACCAGCAGCGGCAGTCGTTTCATTCTGTTCAATACGATCCCCTCTTTTCATTCAGAATGATTAATCATGAATGATTAATGATGGAGAAGGCGGCTCAGAAACAGTCGGGCGCGCTCTTCGCGCGGATGGGCGAAAAATTCCGCCGGCGGCGCGTCTTCGACGATGCGGCCGTCGTCCATGAACAAGATGCGGTCTCCCACCTCGCGGGCGAAGCCCATTTCATGCGTCACGACGATCATCGTCATCCCTTCGCGGGCCACTGTCCGCATCACGTCCAGCACTTCGCCGATCATTTCCGGATCGAGCGCCGACGTCGGCTCGTCGAACAGCATCATTTCCGGCTTCATCGCGAGCGCGCGGGCAATGGCGACGCGCTGCTGCTGGCCGCCCGACAATTGGGACGGATAAGCGTCCGCCTTATCGGCAATGCCGACTTTCTCCAGAAAATACATGGCGGTTTCTTTCGCTTCTTTCGGTCGAACGCCGCGAACCCTGATCGGAGCAAGCGTGATGTTGTCCAGCACCGTCTTGTGCGGATAAAGGTTGAAATGCTGGAACACCATGCCGATTTCGCTCCGCAGCTTGTTGATATCGGTCTTGGCGTCGTTTACCCGCTTGCCGCCGACGGTCAGCTCTCCGTCCGTTATTTTTTCCAGACCGTTGACGCAGCGAAGCAGCGTGCTTTTGCCGGAACCGGACGGCCCGATCACGACGGCTACTTCCCCTTTGGCGATGTCCAAATCGATATCCTTCAACACATGAAAACGCCCGAAATGCTTATTCACCTTCCGGAATGCGATCATGGATTCCCTCCCTTCCCTCCTCTATATATTAATGAGGTTGATAATTCATTATATGGAACATAGTTGCGGTTAATTATCAACCTTGCTACAACGGTTCTGCAAATCTACCTAAATCACCAAAAAATAAAAAAAGCCGCCCCAAGCTTGCGCCTGAGACAGCTCTAACTCTGATGCTTATTCGCCGATCGAAACGACAAACCCGTCGTAAGCGCAAATGGCGCCGGCGCGTTTGACGCTCTCGGCGATTTCTTCATGGGGGCCGACCCCTTGATGGGAGAAATGAGTCGCGATGACGACCGTCCGGCCGTCGATCGCCCCGATCCCGCGCAGCCGGTTCAGCATAAGCCGGAAATCCCCTTCATTCAGATGCTCCCGGCCGGACGGATGCTTCCAGATCGTTCCTTCCATTACGACACCGTCGAAACGGGTCCCCTCCAGCTCTTTCCATACATGCTCCTCGTACAAACCGCTGTCGGATGCGTACAGAAGCATCGACTTCCCGTCCCCGATCACATAGTTCATCGCATCTCCGACCCGCAAATGATGGCAGGCTTCGATCGCGCGGATGGTGTACGCCCCGGCTTGCCTCGACCTGCCCGGAACGATCGTCGTCCGGCGGATATCCGCCTGCTTGTCGGCGCCGCCGCGCCCGTCCCACCTCATCCAGACGGAAGGTCCGGCGATCATCGCCATCTCGGGAAGCTCGGTCGCCAGACGGAACGGCTTCGTCCGCAGCAGCAAATTGTTCGGATCGAAATGATCCATATGGCTGTGCGTCACGAGCAGCGTCTTTACGCCGCACAACGACAGTCCGAGCTGAGCGCAGGAAGCGAACAGATCCGGTCCCAGGTCGATCAGCAGGTCATCGTTAACCAGAACGCTTTGGCGTTTCCGGACGTTACGGCCGCCGTTCGCCCTGGCATGGTCGCATGTCGCGCAATCGCAGAACGGGGAAGGGATGCCTTCGGCCGCTCCGGTTCCCAAAAAAGTCAGCTTCATGAACCGCATCACTCTTTTCGTTTTAAATTAGGGTGTCATCGGAGCTTGCTCCGCGACCGATGTGAAGCGGAAGTTGTCGAAATAAAGCGTTTGGGGCAGCGCGCTCCGCCACATCCAAATTTCAATCCCTTTGATCTGCGTCAAGTCCAGATTGACCTGCCGCAGCGGGATCCGGATCGTCTTGCCGTGGCCGGAACGCACGATCTGAATGAACGAATCGTCCGTCTTGCCGTTCAGCCCATGAAATTTCACATAGAACTGGGCGGTGCCTCCCGGATTGAACACATCGAACTCCAGCGTTTCGAATTTCGACCAGTCGGCGCTGCGGAACCCTTTGCCCGCCTCGAACAGACGGAAATTCGGGAAGTTGACGTTTGCGGAGAAGTCCGCTTTCATCGCGTAATGGCCCTCTGTCGCATGCTCGGCGGACAGGCTCAGGCCGACCGTGGAAGAGGTGAACCGGTTGATCGCCGCAGCCGTTTCCGCATCGTTCAGCCCGATCACATACGGCGCGACGCGCTCGCGGACGGCAAGCTTGCGGTGGATCGCCTCGGACGCGCCGTCCCGGTTTACGATGATGTCGACATCGTGCAAGCCGGGCGCAAGCTCCAAACGCACCGTATATTTGTCATACGCCGGACCTTGTTCGGCCAACTCGGCCGGACGGCCGTTCACCGTCACCTCCGCTCCTTTGGCGGCGTACACCGCAACGTCCCGGACTCCCGCCGCAGGCGAATCGACCGTGACGAGCGCCGGCACCGCTTGCGGCGCGACGATTTCCCGCGCGATTTCGCCGCGGACTTCCAGCACATTCGCGGGCTCTTCGGCAAACGACCTTACATTTTCGTAGAGCCGATCGTAAAAAGGCCGGATCGCGGCCCGGTACGGGAAATCGTCCTCGATGCCAAGCTCGGCAGCCGTACGGCGCAGCCGCTGCTCGTACTGCCACAAATATTCGTAGTCTTCCATGCTCTCCCGCAGCACTTCCAGACGGATCGTCCCGACCGGGCCGTCGATGCCGATTTCCGTGCCGGGGTAGAACAGGTAGCCGTCGCCGTTGGCTCCCGGGAACGCGAGCGGGTCCTTCCATACGTCCCGGCTCACATACTTCTTCTGCCCCGAATCGTACTTCTGAAACTGGGTCGTCGCCCAATACAACGTCCCTTCAACGCCGTAATCGCGCTGCATCCAGGCCAGCAGCCGCGTGCCGACGAGATCGTCGTCCGTATGGTAGGACGGGAACGGATGCTTCGGGAAGACGCTCGTATACCACCATACGCTTTCGCCTGCAGCCTGCCGTTCCTCGGCGAATCCGGCATCGAACTTGTCGATTTCGGGCGTCCAAATATCGACATGTCCAAGCAGCTCTTCCAGCGGCTGAATCGTCACCAGATGCGGGACGTCCGGGGCCGCCTGCTGCAGCGCTTCATTGATGGCCTTCACCCTGTCGTAATGGTTCGAAGCGCCGGGATGCGGGACGGGTTCGTCGATTTCGCTGACATAGAAGTACGCTTTGTCGAGCAGCCCCCGCTCCCTCAGCTTGTCGACGAGCAGCTTGATCCGTTCGGTATCCGGTTCGCCCTGCGCATCCTTGTAATAGGGCAGGCGGTATGCCGACACCCGCGGATCGTTCACGAACTTCGGGGCGCGTTCCACATATTCGTCGATATCGGTGTCGGGAATCGGCAAATATCCCGGCGTCAGGCGATGCTCGACCGAAGCCCAATAATACTTCTCGATATACCGCCAGGCTTCCTCTCCCTGAACATTGCCGTGCGCCTCCTGAATCGGCCCGCCCCAGATGCCGAAGGCCGTCTTGGCGTGACTTTCATCGGTCAGCTCGAAATCCCATACCGTCAATTCGACCGGGATGCGGACCGGCTTCCCCGTTTCGTGCAGCGTAATTTGGCCCGTATAGACGCCGGCCGGCTGTCCCTTCGGCACGTAGATTTTGACCCAGATGCCCTGATTATAGCCGGTCTCCACCTCCAGCTTGCCGTCCAGCGGAATGAGGGCGTCCGGATACCAGCCTTTCGGATAAGCGGGCGTCGTCGACGTCGTCACTTCGATATAATGCTGCTTGAACAGCTCGATATGCTCCGCGCCGATTTTGGCGGGGCCGTCCGTCTGCTTCAGATCGCCGACCGATACTTGCAGCTTGCGCAGCGGCGCACCGGCCGCCTTGACGATCACCTGGCCGGCTTCATATTCGTTGCGGGCCGCTCCCAGCTTCATCGCTTTGCCGGCTTCCGCGGGAAACGGCTCGTCCCGCATCACCTTGTCCGTATTCGTCGGTACCCATACTTCGAACGGCGCTTCTTCATTCCCGGCATGGACGGAAGGCATAAGCAAGCCCGGCAACAGCGCAGCGGCCAAAACGGCGATCGCCGCTTTGCGTAATCGAAACAAATGAAACAAATCAATTCCCTCCCCATGACTTGCTTAATATATATGATTGCGGCCCCCCGGGACGGTTTCCGGCACCCCGGGGAAACCGCTCATGCGCCGGCCGGCGAATCAGTTTTTATACCGTTCGTAAGCCGCCTTGTAGATTTCCAAATATTGATCCAGCCCCATTTTTTCGATCGTGCTCACATATTTGTCCCATTCGGAAAACGGAATGTCGCCGAATATAAACTTCGCCGTCATTTCGTCCACATATTTGTTGATGTCCGTGTGAAGCGGCGTAAACCGGCCGAGTTCCTCCTGCGTGTACGTGAACGCCGGCCATACTTCCTCCGGCCATTGCGCTTCGACTTTGGCCGCCGCTTCCATGCTCTCCGGCGTCGCTTCCCCGCCTTTAAACGTGTTCGCGGTCAGCATGGCGGGGTAGTAACCGCCCGCCCAGGAGACAAACTTCGACGGATCTTGTTGGTACGCTTCCGTATATTCGAGCGTGCCGTCCGGTTTTTCGATATAGCTCAAATCTTTAACGCCCATGAAGAACAGCTTGCTGCCTTCCTCGCTGTAGAAGTAATCGATCCAGCGCACCGTCGCTTCCGGATGCTCGTTCTTGTCGGTGATGACGAAAGCGCCGGCATCGATAAGCGGGGAACGGGCCCGCGAAAAAATCCGGTCGCCGTGCGGTCCGATCAGCGTCGGCGCGCCGACGAAATTTTGAATGTTGACCCCGCTGATGGCATGCGGACTGTTCGTTTCCGATGCGCCGACCAGCCCCTGATCCATCAGGGCGTTCACTTCCGGGCCTTGAATCGTCATGATGTTGTCGACGAACAGCCCTTCCGTGTGGAGCTTGTTCATATACTCCAGCACTTCCTTGTAGCGCGGATCGGTCGGAATGAAACGCAGCTCGTTCGTTTGCGGGTCGATGTCCACCCGGGGATGCACATTGCCGCGGTTGCCCAGCCCCCAAGCCCCTTTCAGCTCGTCCAGCAGAGAGCCGTAGTTGCTTGCCGCGTACGGAATTTCGTCCGCTTTCCCGTTTTTGTTCGGATCCCCCGTTTTGACCGCTTTCAAATACTCGTAAAATTCATCGGTCGTCTCCGGCTCTTTCAGGCCGAGCGCATCCAGGAAGCTTTTGTTATACCACAGCTTCGTTCCGATCAGCACCGATTTGAACGACGGATCGTAAAACGTCGGGAACGAATAAATGTTGCCGTCCGGCATCGTCAGCCCTTTTTTCACTTCCGGGTATTGCTCGAGCATTTTTTTGAAATTGGGAGCGTACTTGTCGATCAGGTCGTTGAGCGGAATGAACGTTCCCTGCGTCCCGTAATTCATCAGATCGATCGTCGACAGCCGCGCGGTGTGGAAGGCGTCGGGATAGTCGCCGCCCGACAGCACCAGGTTGCGCTTCTCGGCCAGGCTTTCGGCGGGCGTCAGCTGAAAATCGACCTCGATGTTCGTCATCTTCGCGTACTCCTGCCAAACGGGCAAACTGTTCCAGTCGGCGGGAGCCGAAGCCGCCTTGCCGGCAAAAAACGTCAGCTTGATCGGTTCCTCCACGATCGGGAATCCTTCCGTCTTGACCGCCGGCTCGCTACCGGCTTCCGTCCCGCCGTCCTTCCCGCCTTCCGCAGAAGGCGCGGGCTCGTTGTCGCCCCCGCATGCCGAGAGGAGCGCGATCGTCATCGCGCACACGAGCATGAGCAGAGCCATTCTCCTCTTCTTCATGAAACCGAAACCCTCCCTGAATAAGTTCTATTTGTGAAACAAGGGACCGTTGGCGATTACCCCTTGATTGCACCGACCATAAAGCCTTTCGTAAAATACTTCTGCAAAAACGGATACAGCATCAGGATAGGCAAATTGGCGACGATTACGATGGCGTATTTGATCGCTTCCGTCTCCATCAGATGGTTTTGCACGGACAGATCCATACTGCCCGCCATGTTGTCGACCTCCGATTTGATGAGGATTTCCCTCAGAAACAGCTGAAGCGGATATTTGTCCCGGTCGTTCAGGTAGATCAGACCGTTGAAATAAGCGTTCCAGTGGCCGACGCCGTAAAACAGGATCATAACCGCGATGACAGGCATCGAGAGCGGAATGACGATTTTCCATAATGTCTGCAGGTTGGAGCACCCGTCGATCGACGCGGACTCCTGAATTTCGTTCGGGATGCTGGTTTGGAAGAAGGTTCGCATGATGATGATGTTCCACACCGAGACCGCGCCCGGAATGATAAGCGCCCACATCGTATTGATCATGCCGAGGTTTTTGACGAGCAAGTAAGTCGGGATGAGGCCGCCGCTGAAAAACATCGTGAAGACGATATAGGCGGTCATGACATGGCGCCCCGAAAAATCTTTGCGGGATAACGGGTAAGCAGCCATGATCGTCATGACGAGATTCAGAAATGTGCCGACGAGCGTATACACGATCGTGTTGATGTACCCGGTCCATATTTCCGGATTGGAAAAAATGCGCTCGTAGCCGATGAAGGACAAGTCTTTCGGAAACAGCCACATTTCGCCTTTGGACACCGACAGCGGATCGCTGATCGAAGCGCTGACGACGAAGACGAGCGGGTACAGCACGGCCAAAAGGATGAGTGTGAGCAAGATGTAGATGGCTGCGCCCACGATCCGGTCCGCAATCGTTTCTTTCACCGCAATCCCCCCTTACCACAAACTGGTCTCGTTTACTTTTTTGGCGATCCGGTTGACCGCGACGAGAAGGATGATATTGATCACGGAATTGAAAAGGCCGACAGACGCCGCAAAGCTGTATTGCGCGCCGATAATCCCTTGCTGGTACACGTAAGTGGAGATGACGTCCGAGCTTTCGATGTTCAAATTGTTCTGCATCAAATAAATTTTCTCGAAGCCGACGCTCATGATGTGGCCGACGTTCAGAATGAGCAGAATGACGACGGTCGGCATGATGCCCGGCAAATTAATGTGCCATATGCGCCGGAGCCTGCTCGCCCCGTCCACTCTGGCCGCTTCGTGCAAAGACGGGTCGATGGCCGCGAGCGCCGCCAGGTAAATGATCGAGTTCCAGCCCATTCCTTGCCAGACGCCGGAGAAGACGTAGATCGTTTTGAACCATTCCGGTTCGGTCATGAACGAGATCGGCGTTCCTCCGAACAAGACGATGAGATGGTTAACGATGCCGTTCTGCGGCGACAAAAACAGAAAGATCAGCCCGACCATGACGACCGTGGACAAAAAATGCGGCGCGTATGTAACGGTCTGCACGAAACGCTTGAAACGGCCGTTGCCTACTTCGTTGAGCAGCAGCGCAAGAATGAGCGGAATCGGAAACCCGACAGCGAGCTGATACAGGCTGATGCCCAGCGTGTTCCAGATCAGGCGTTCGAAATAGTAGCTGTTGAAGAAGCGTTCGAAATGATCGAACCCGATCCATTCACTGCCCCATATGCCTTTGGCCGCGATAAAGTTTTTGAAGGCGATTTGAACCCCGTACATCGGGATGTAGTCGAAGACGAAAAAGTAGACGATAACGGGCGTAATCAGCAAATATAAGTCCCAATTTTTCCGCAGCGACTTTTGAAACGTCCGCAGTTTCGCCGGACGCGTCTTTCCGGATCTCGGATGCGAAACGGCCGTGTTGTTCACGCCATGCCCCCCTCCCTTTGCTTTGACCGATGGCCGCTTACGCTTATGACAAGCGGGCCAGCGGCGCTCCGTCTTCGGTCATCCACGGCTGCCGTTCCTTGACCCGAACGACGGCTCCGCCCGATCTCATCGACTCGGTGGCGGCGCAGCCGACCGCCACGCTCATGCGGCCCGCAAGCGGCTGGGCGACCGGCTCTTTGCCGTCCAGCAGCATGGCGATGAAATCGTCGCATATTTTTTGATCCGCCCCGTTATGCGAGCCTTCGGCCTTTTTGATGTCGTACACAACGTCGGACAGTTCCCGCCACGTATTCGTTTTCCGGTTTTTCACGATGACCTTGTTGTCCGTCTCGTTATTTTCGATTCTGCCTTCCGTGCCGATAATCGTATAATTCCGTTCGTAATCCGGCGTGAAATGGCACTGCATATAGGAAGCTTTGATGCCGCCTTCAAGCTCCATCAGCACCATACTGTTGTCTTCCACGTCGATCTCCTCGCGAAATGCGCACTGCACCAGCGGGCCGAAGCGCGCTTCCGGACAGCTTTCACGTTCGGGACATTCCGGGCAGATCAAGTCGTTCGGCTTGCTCCCGCCGAAATAGTCGACGCCGCCGAACGCGACAACCTTTTCCGTATACCGGCCGGCGAGCCAATGAATCATGTCGATATCGTGCGAAGCTTTTTGCAGCAGCAGCGAAGTCGTGTTTCTCGAGCTGCCGTGCCAGCTATGGTAATAGTAATCGCTTCCAAGACCGACAAAGTGGCGCACCCAGACCGCTTTCACCTCGCCGATGGCGCCGGAATCGATAATTTCCTTCATCGTCCGGTACATGTTCATGTAGCGCATGTTGAAGCCGATCATGAAATGCTTGCCGGAAGCTCTCCACGCCTCCAAAATCCGGTCGCATTCCTCCACCGTAATGCCGAGCGGCTTCTCGCAATAGACATGCTTCCCCGCCCGAAGCGCCGCAACCGCGTGCTCGGCATGGCAGTAATCGGGCGTCATGATCGCGACCGCGTCGATATCCTGCCGTTCCAGCAGCGCCCGGTAATCGTTCATGACGTCGGCGTCGGGGTTCACTCTTTGCCGAAACTTGTCCCATCGCGCCGGATCGATATCCGCCCCGGCGACGACAACCGACCTCCCTTCCGGCCGATGCCAGTAATGGGCAACTCCGGATCGCCAGCCCAGGCCGATCACGCCGATACGAATTTTCTTCATTTCCCTTCCCCTTTTCTGTCGATTTTTTGGGCCCAAAAAATCGTTTTTTTGTCCAACTATCAAAAAAAATATGAATCCGGCAGCGATTTTCTCTCTTATTTTCGGATATAATCGGAAGACTGCCGGATGAGCAGCCGGTACGGAAGCAGCATCCTGAACGGCAGCGGATGATGTCCCTCGATCTGGTCGACAAGCACTTTGGCCGCCATCATGCCGATTTCGCTCTTCGGAATGTGAACCGTGGAGAGCGGCGGCGAGGTGTACTGCGACACTTCGATATTGTCGAGTCCGACAAAAGCGATGTCCTGCGGAATGCGAAGTCCCCGTTCCGCCACGGCCCGCATCGCCGAGATCGCCATCATGTCGCTGGCGGCGAATATGGCCGTCGGGATCCGGATTCCGTTCGTATCCAGCAATTCGGACATGCGGGAATACGTGACGTCGACGTCCCAGCCCGAATTGATGATCCATTGCGGATCGGCTTCGAGCCCCGCTTCCTGCAGGGCGGCCCGGTAGCCGCGGTAACGTTTTTCCCGTTCGATGTCTCCGGTAAGCCCGGTCCCGCCGATAAAACCGATTTGCCGATGCCCCTGTTCGATCAGATGGGCGACCGCCGACTTCGCTGCTTGCACCCGGTCGTAGGAAATGACCGGAACAGTAGGATCGGCAATGTCGATGCCGACGACCGCGGGGACGATTTTTTTGATATATTCGTAAATATCGGGGCGTATCCCTTCGACGATAATGCACCCGTCCAGCTTGTGCTCCTGCACCAGCCGGCGTATCGCTTTCTCTCCCTCGATCTCCTTCATCGTAATGACGTAAGCAAGGGAACAGCCGAGCTCGGAAAGCTTCTTTTCGATCCCTTCCAGTATCGGAGAAAAATAGGGATGATTATATTTGTTTTGGGGCACGGATACGATACAGCCGATCTGCCTCCCGCCTGCTGCGGCGCCAGGCTTTGCCGCGCTCCCGGGGGAAGGCTTTGCCTCTTCATCCGAAACATACCTCAGCTCTTTGGCGGCTTTCCATATTTTCGTTCTCGTTTCGGGACTGATGTGACGGCTCATATCGTTGTTCAAGACGCGGGATACTGTCGAGATGGAGAAACCGACTTTCTGAGCAATATCTTTCAGCGTTGGCATTTTATACAATTCACCTTCGTCCATTAGTCATAACGTTGCCGGGGAACGCTCCCCTGCCATTCGAGTCGTCTTGCGCAAATTCGAGCAGCGTTTGGCTACATTTCGGGCAGAATTTGGGTAAATTTTGGGCTATTTTTGGGCCAAATATTTACCCAAATATTAGCATCCATTGGCCCCAAAGTCAAAGGTTTTCTTGTATAACATTTCCGCCGGGCATCGGCCGCGCGCCATTACTATTTCGGCGGTCAACCGGTCGTTTCCGGCGGGTGGGTTTATATCGGAGAGATTCGCCGCCAGTACAGCGATTTATATTTAAGGAATGAACGGAAAAGGGGGAACCTCGATGAGAGCCGACCGGCTGCTGACGATATTGCTGCTGCTGCAAAACAACGGGAAGCTGACGTCCCGGGAGCTTGCGGATAAGCTGGAAGTGTCGGAAAGGACGATTTTTCGGGATATGGAAGCTTTAAGCGCCGCCGGCATTCCAGTGTTCGCGGAACGGGGGTCCGGCGGAGGATGGCGGTTGTCGGAAGGCTACCGGACCCATCTGACCGGCATGAAATCGAAAGAGATTTTATCGCTTCTCCTTACCAATCCGACCGGTCTTCTGGATGATTTGGGCATACGCGGCGATTTCGAGACGGCGTTCCAGAAGCTGCTTGCGGCAGCGCCCGAAACGGTTAAGCGGAACACCGATTTCGTGCTGCAGCGCATTCATATTGACGGGGCGGGCTGGCATCAAACCGGCGGCGAATCGTTCGATTATCTTCCCATTGTGCAGGAGGCGGTCTGGAACGAACGCAAATTGCTTATCCGCTACCGGCGGGAAGGGAACGAACCGGCCGAACGGCTCGTCCATCCGCTCGGTTTGGTCGCCAAACGAAACGTCTGGTACATGGTCGCCGAGGTCGATGGACATTTGCGAACGTACCGGATTTCCCGTCTGCTTGATGCCCGCCTGCTGGACGAAACGTTCGAAATGCCGGACGGCTTTCAGCTGGCGCAATATTGGGAGCAGTCCATGGCGGAGTTCAAATCGTCCTTGCCGCGCTATCCGGCAACCGTAATCCTCAAGGAGGAGCTGCTGTCCCGGCTTTCCCGGGAGCGTTATGTTCAAATTGGAGCCACCTTTCCGGCGAGGGACGGCTGGCTCGAGGCCGAACTCGTATTCGAAACGCTGGATTCGGCATCTGAAATCGTTCTATCCTTCGGTGCGCAGCTGAAGGTAAAGGAACCGGCGGAGCTTCGGGACCGGGTAAAAGCCGAAGCCCGCGCCATTGTCGAGCTCTATGACGCAGCAGACAGCGGCAAGTGAAGAATGGGGGGCTCTGCCCGCCAGCTGTATCCGGTTCGGCCGATTGGAGCGGCCTTTCGGCTTCATTTACGATTTTATGCCAGTGCCGCGCGGGTATAAGGCACGGGCTTGCCGTTTCGGACAGCGAGCGGCAGCGGTATGCCGCCGGCTGGAATTCGTGCGGCGTATTCCCGCTTGGCCGGAGATCGGCATACCGTTACACGGAACGAAGAGCACATTTTCCCGACTGGATGGTGAACGCTTTTTCCCGGTTAGGTTTCAGGCGTTTTCCGCATGCGTTGGCGTATGTTTAGCCGCGTCCGTTGTCCGCAGCCGGGTTGCCAGCGCCGCGCCGGCGGCCGTCAACGCAGCCGATACGCCGTAAGCGGCAAACAGACTGATTTCGGCCAGCAGACCCGATATTGCCGACCCGATCAGAATGCCTCCCATCATGAGCGGAACGATCGCCCCGTTCGTACGTCCGATATAGGCTTCATCCACCTCCTTAATAATGAGCGCGCCGAATACGATTTGGAAAAAGGTCATGATGATGCCTAGCAAAAACCGTACGCTTCCGGTCAGCACCGGCCACAGCGACAGCACCTCGATCACGGTGCCGATTGACAGCGCCATGAGCGCCAACGGTATGATGAGGCTGCGGTGCCGATCCACAATGCCGGAGAAAACGGCGGCGATAATCCCGCCGGCCAGCAATCCGACCCCGGCCAGCGCTTCGAACCATTGAACCGCTTCCTTGGCCAAGCCGAGCCGCTCCATCGTGACGAACACATCGAGCGGTTGCGTAATGCCGGTTGCGCAGCCGACGAGCAGGAACATAACCGCCGTCAGCCGCAAATTCGGTTTTCCGGCGACATAACGGATGCCTTCCCGCATATCCCGGAGCAACGGCGATGGGGCGGGAGAGGTATCGCGCGGCGATGACGGCAGCGCCAACTGAATGAGCGCCGCAAGCGCAAACACCGCAATGAGTACGCCCAACGAAGCCTCTATGCCAAGCCGGGAATAGATCAGCGTGCCGAGAATCGGACCGCCAATCATAAATATGGCCATCTGGCTTTGGGTTATTCCGATTGCGGCACCGATAAGTTCCTCCGGAACATGCCGCTTGAACAACACCGAGGAAGACGGCTGCGAGAACTGGCTGACGACCGCCGAAACAACCGTCGCGGCAAATGCCGCCTGCCACCAACCGGCCGATACTAGACCGAGGATGACGACGATCGACACCGCGCTTAGCGAATCGCCGATAATGACCGTCTTTTTCGGGTTCCACCGGTCGGCTAACGTCCCGCCGATCATGGAAAATACGAATATCGGCAAGTATTCCAGCGCCGTCAGCAGCGCCACCGCCGTCGGATTATTGCCCGTCTGCTCCATAATATAGAAAAGAAGGGCCATGTTGCGGACCCAGATGCCAATCTGCTGGAGCAAATCGGCACCCGCCACGATGAGAAAAACGCGATTACGGAATAGGGGGGGCATGGGCTTACACTCCTATTATAATCTGACCGTTCGGTATAATTGTAAAAACAACTGACCGCTGCTACGCGGTCGGATAGTACGCCTCCGGCACAAATCCGTGCTGCGGGAGGCCGTACTGCAGGAAGCCGACCGTTGCCGTCCGGGTTGATGCGGCGCCGACAGATGCCGCTTTCGCGATCAAACCGTTCGCATGTCAGCCTTTTCGCGGCAAGCCTGCGCCCTGGACGAAAATATCGATCGCTTTCCGATGCAGCGCCAGCACTTCTTCCTTGGGCATGTCTTCATAATAAGTGAGACCGAGACCGCTCATCATGCCGACCAATATATAGGTCAGCGCCTTCGGATCGTCGTGGCGGAATTCGCCCTTCTCGATGCCTTCCTCCACCACTTCGCCGATAAGCGGATAGTGCCGGCGGCTGATGTCGAGCAGCCGTTCAAGCACCGCAGGATCGCTGCCGTAGCTGCCGGCGAATTCCTCGCCCGCCTTAATGAGCGGATTGTCGAAATCCTGCGCATAATGTTCGGCAAGCGCATAGAGCTTTTCCGTCGCCGTCATGCCCGGCTTGACAAGCTCGCGCCATTTATCTTCCCATTCCAGCATGTTTTGTTCCAGCAACCGAAGAAACAACTGCTCCTTGCTCTTGAAATGGTAATAGATGCTGCCTTTGCTGACACCCGCTTCCTCGCAGATGTCTTCCATCGATGACGCGCCATAACCTTTGCGGATAAACAACTCTTTAGCGCTCTTCATAATTTGCTGTCGTGTACGTTCAGCCTCCTCAGGGGTTTTGCGCGCCATCTCGATGAACCCTCCTCTTGTTAATAATCTGACCGATCGGTTTAATTAAAGTATAACGGGTGGACGATCAAAAGGCAATTCCTTCCCTTTACATTTTGTAACCAAGTAACCAAGCACCAGGCGTCGTCGTTCCCACACTATCAATCGGTGAGAGATAGACTTTCCAACGCAATAGAGCCATGTCCGCGCCGAATTCGGCGGCGCAAAACACGGCTCTTTCACTGACGGTAACGGCAGACGGGCACGGAGCGCGGCCAGCTATTTTACGCTGCCGCGGAGCGTATGCTATAGTAAAAAATAAAAGATTCCTTCCCTTTCCTCCGGTAAAAAGGAGTGTTGGTAGAAAAGGAGCGTTGCCCGCTTGTTCGTCACGATATCCGTCATCCTGCTCGTCTACAGCCTGTTGACCGTCTATATCGGCTGGCACATCTGGCTGTTTCTGTCCGCTGTCTTCGGAACCGTCGACGTGTGGGCGCTGACCGCCGTTCTCGCACTGACGGCGCTGGCTTATATGATCGGCCGGGCCGGCCGGCGCTTTCTCCCCCGCCCGTTGGGAGCTGTGTTCACCTGGATCGGCGCTTACTGGCTCGCTCTTTTCGAATATCTGGTGCTGCTGCTGCCGATGGCCGATCTTGCGGCTCTGGCGCTTCGTGCGGCGGGCCTATCGTCCGGCGTTTATATTCCGGCGCTCGGCTGGACGGTAACGGGAATATTGGCGGTCCTGCTCATCGTCGGGTCGCGGAACGCCTGGCTGCCGGTCGTCCGGTCGTATGACATCGCCATCCCGAAGCCGTCCGGCAAGCGCCGGGAACTGCGAATATTGGCCGCGTCCGATCTGCACCTCGGCGCCATCGTCGGGAAGCGCCATCTGAACCGTCTCATCAAGGAGGCGGAACGGCTGCGTCCCGACCTGATCCTGCTGCCGGGAGACGTCATCGACGACGATATCGCGCCTTATATCGCGAACGATATGGGCAGCGTTATGCGCAAGCTCCGCGCCCCGCTCGGCGTCTATGCCGTACTGGGCAACCACGAATATTACGGCAGAACGATTCCCGTTTATCTGGAACAGATGGAAGCGGCGGGCATTCGCGTGCTGCGCGATGAAACAGTCGTCATCGACGGCAGCCTGCAGCTCGTCGGCCGCAAAGACAAAGCATCCGAAGGGCACGATCCGGAAGGCCGTCTGCCGATCGGCCGGCTCCTTGACGGCCTCGACCGATCCAAGCCGATCGTGCTGATGGACCATCAGCCGGCCGAATTGCGCCTGGCAGCCGAGCAGGGCGCCGATCTGACGCTGTCCGGCCATACCCACCGCGGCCAGCTCGCGCCCAACCATTTGTTGACGAAGCGATTGTTCGACCTCCATTGGGGGTACCGGGTCATAGGCGGCATGCATGCGGTCGTTTCCTCCGGCTTCGGCACCTGGGGCCCGCCGCTGCGCATCGGCAGCCGCAGCGAAATCATACTGCTGCGAGTCCGGTTCGGCGATTGATAGAACGGCACCTGCCCGTCAGCGCACGGCGATACAGAACGGCAGCGGCACCTGCCCGTCAGCGCGCGGCAATATAGGTCGGCCGTGGCGCCTGCCCCGAATAGGGGTCTTGCAGCTTGTTGGCGACGCTATTGTACACGATAAACACATTGCTGCGCGGATACGGCGTTATGTTGCTGTTCGATCCGTGCATAATATTGCAATCGAACAGAACGATCGAGCCTTTGCGCCCGATAGGAGTCTCGATGCCGCTTTCCCGCACGAGTGCGGTCAGACTGCCGGGATCGGGAACGCCGTATTCCTGCTTCCGCAGCGACGACCTGAAATGGTTCTCCGGCGTCCGGCCGACGCAGGAAACGAACTTGCGGTGCGAGCCCGGTATGACCATGAGCGGGCCATTGAACGGGTAGTTGTCCTCCAGCGCGATCGAGCAGCTGAGTGCCCGCATCGCCGGCATTCCGTCCTCGACATGCCACGTTTCGAAGTCGGAATGCCAGTAAAATTCTTTCCCTGCAAATCCCGGCTTGTAATTAATGCGGGACTGGTGGACGTAGACGTCGCCGCCCAACAGGTAACGAACGATGTTCAGCAGCCGCGGATGCCGGGCCGCCTGACGGAATACGTCGTTGCGGTCATGAACCGCGAAGATTGAGCGTACCTCGCCGCCTCCCGGCTCCCGGATCACTTCCTTCGCGTCGCGCGTCCGGTAATGCTCCTGCAACCGTCTCAATTCTTCCCGCCATTCGGCGATCTCCTCGTCCGTGAAGAAGGATTCCAGAAACAAATAGCCGTTCGTTTCATAAAACGCCGACTGCTCGCGGGTCAGCGGGCTGTCTTCGCTCCACTCCGAATAGACAGTCGGGTCCCGCCGCTCTATGATGACCGGCTTGTCGCCGACCCGGGACGGGTAGCGGTCTTCCGCACCGCTAGCTTCCGTATTCGTTCCGACAAACGATTTCACGCGATCAGCTCCTTGTTTCGAATTATCGGCAGCAGATTCGCGGCAAGCTGTTCCAAGCGGCCGCAATGACTGCCACGCCGTTACTTCGCTTTAAGCTTCCACAAGCGGATATGCGCCTTCTTCGTCATGCACCTCGGCGCCGGTAAGCGGCGGGGTGAACACGCACACCATCCGCAATTGCGACTTGGCCCGCAAATAATGCTTTTCATGTCCGTCCAGCACATACAAGGTGCCGGGGCGAATCGGATACGCCCGGTCTCCTTCCGGATGGATTTCGCCTTCTCCCTCGATGCAGTAGACGGCCTCGATATGATGTTTGTACCAGATCAACGTCTCCGTCCCCGGTTTGATGATCGTATCGTTCAATGAAAAACCGACTCCGTCCTTTTTCAGAATCAATCTTCTGGATATCCATGTCGCCGCGCTCACATCGTCCTTCGTCCCGATTACATCCTCCAAATGTTTTACGATCATTTCGACCTTTCCCCTTTCATTCGTCTGAACTGCAACCACGGCCTCGCGGCAAATTCTTTCGCATGGCGATAAGCGCCTTGCCCGCTCGCATGTATCCGGCCGTTATGTACGGCCGGCAAGTATGGTGGCGTCGGACGGGTGCTCCGCCAGCAACTTCAGGCACTGCTCCACACGTCGCAGCCCCTCTTCGAGCAGCGGCCGCTCGATCGTCAGCGGCGGCATCAGCTTCGCCACTTCGTCCCGCGGGCCCGACGTCTCCATAATGACGCCCCGCTCGAACGCCGCTCTGCACAGCCGGACCGCCAGCTCCGGCTCGGCGAAGGCGATGCCTTGAATCATTCCCCGGCCGCGCACCGTTCCGCCGCATGCCGGATACGCCTCGCACATCCGCTGCAGCGATTGCTGCATAAGCCGCGCTTTCGCCGCAATTTCCCGCTCGAATTCGCCGTCTTCCCAGTAGGCGAGCGCTTCTTCCGCCGCGACGAAGGCGAGATTGTTGCCCCGGAACGTGCCGTTGTGCTCTCCCGGCCGGAACAGATCGTATTCGGGTTTGACCAGCGTCAGCGCCATCGGCAGCCCGTAGCCGCCGATCGACTTGGACAGGCAGACGATGTCCGGCTCGATGCCCGCCTTCTCGAAGCTGAAAAACGTGCCGGTCCGGCCGCAGCCCATCTGTACGTCGTCGACGATCAACAGGATGCCGCGGCTGCGGCACAACGCCTCAATGCGCTGCAGCCAGCCGGCGCGAGCCGCGTTCAGGCCGCCTTCCCCCTGCACCGTCTCCAGCAGCACCGCGGCCGGCCGATCGACGCCGCTGCCCGGATCGTCGAGCAGCTTCTCCGCATAAGCGGCCGTATCGATCTCTTCGCCGAAATAGCCGTCGTACGGCATAAATGTCGTATGCGCGAGCGGCAAGCCCGCGCCGCCCCGCTTGAACGCGTTGCCGGTAGCGGCGAGCGATCCGAGCGACATGCCGTGGAAGGCGTTCGTAAAGCACAGAATGCCGGTTCGTCCCGTCGCCTTGCGGGCGAGCTTCAGCGCGCTCTCCACCGCGTTCGTCCCCGTCGGACCGGGAAACATGACCTTGTAGGACATGCCCCGCGGCTTCAGAACGACGTCCCGGAACCGCCGCAGAAACGATGCCTTCGCTTTCGTCGCCATGTCCAGTCCGTGCGTGATGCCGTCTTCCAGCAAATAATCGACGAGCCTGCGGCGTATGCGGGGATTGTTGTGCCCGTAATTGAGCGCGCCGGCCCCGGCGAAAAAATCGATGTACGTTTTCTCGCCGGAATCTTCCATCGTCGCATTGCTTGCTTTGACAAACACCTCCGTAAAATGACGGCAGTAGCTTCGAACCTCCGATTCCATCTCATCGAACACCTGCATACCGATCACGCGTTGTGTCAACGATATCCCTCCTCTTGTCGTTATCGTCCCGATTCAAACGTCGTCTTCGCTTCCGCGGCCGGTCAGAGCGGACCGACGCGGTACCTCTCCTCCTCCTCGTGCGTCTGTCCTTTCGGAAACAGCTCCGCCGCATAGCCTGCCGTTACCCGGCACACGCAGCCCCGCTCCCGCGCGAGCGAACGGAACAGCGATTGCGAAGCGCCGTTCGACGGACTGATCGTCGCTTCCACATACCGGATTTCCGTGCGGCGCCCAAGCAGCTCGCGCAGCATCGCTTTCGCGAGACCGCGGCCTCTCGCCGAAGGATGGACAGCGACTTGCCAGACGAACAGCGTGTCGTTCCGTTCCTGCAGCCGGAGCGCCGACACGAAGCCGACCGGCTCGCCCTCCGCCTCCGCCAGCACGCAGCTGTCTCCGAACAGATCGCACAACATGATGTAACTGTAAGGGGTGTTGACGTCGAGACCCCCGGCGGTCCGCAGCAGCCGCCATACCCGGGAGCCGTCGCCGGCCGTCGGCCGTCTCAGCCTGATGCCGGATGCCATCATCGTCATTTCCATTCCGCCTTTCACCGGAACCGGCTCAGGAACGACTTCAGCCGTTCGCTCTGCGGGGTCTCGAAAATTTGCTGCGGCGTGCCCTGCTCGACGATGCGTCCCTCCGCGCTGAAGACGACCCGGTCGGAGACGTCGCGGGCGAAGTCCATCTCGTGCGTAATCAGCATCATCGCCATATCGCCTTCGCGGGCGATATCCCGGATCGTCTCCAGCACTTCCCCGACCAGCTCCGGGTCGAGCGCCGACGTCACCTCGTCGAATACCATCACTTTCGGCCGCATGACGAGCGCCCTGGCAATCGCCACACGCTGCTTCTGGCCGCCGGACAGCTGGGAAGGATACATCTCCAGCTTGTCGGCGAGCCCGACTTTCCCGAGCATCTCGACCGCCCGCTCGCGCGCTTCTTCCCCTGACAACCCCAGCACCTTCCGCGGCGCCTCCGTCACGTTGCGCAGCACGCTCATATGCGGGAACAGATTGAAATGCTGGAACACCATCCCGATCTTCCCGCGAATGCGGTGCAAATGCTTGTCGCTCGCCGGCGCCATTCTGCCGCGCACTTCCATCTGCCACAAATTTTCGCCGTCCACCTCGATCGTGCCGCCGCTCGGCCGCTCCAGCGTCATCAGCATCCGGCCGAGCGTCGTCTTGCCCGAACCGCTCGGGCCGATGACAGCGATTTTCTCCCCGGGATAAATGTCGAGATCGATCCCTTTGATCACCTCCAGCTCCCCGAACGTTTTCGTCACGCCGCGGAACCGGACGACCGGCTCGCCGCGCGCCGGCTCCCATTTCGCCGCATTCGCCTGTTCGCCGGCCTGCGCCGAAACCGGAGCTTCCGCAACCGCGGAACGTTCCGCCGACGATTGTTCAGCCGTATCTACCTTCATGCGTCTCTCCCTCCCTCGAGCTCCAAATTCGATATTGCCAAACGCCGGCAAACAAGCATTGACGACGGCTGCCTGTCACCTTTTCAACACCGGCCCGTTCGTCCGGTTCATCCGCTTCTCCAGCCGCCGGAACAGCAGCGAGACGACAACGCTGACGACAAGAAACAGGACGCCGACGATCGTGTACGGCTCGAACACCCGATACGTCACGGAAGCGATATTTTTCGCCGCGAGCAGCACCTCGGCCACCGTAACCGCCATCAGGATCGGCGTTTCCTTGAACATGACGATCAAATAATTGCCCATCATCGGCACGATCGGCGGCAGCGCCTGCGGCAGCACGACCGACATCCAGGTGCGGCTTTTCGTCATGTTGAGCGCGGTCGCAGCTTCCCACTGCCCTTTCGGCACGCCATCGATGCCGGAACGGTACACTTCGGACAAGTAGGTGGCGTAATGCAGCCCGAGTCCGATAACGCCCGTGGCGAACGCGGACAGTGAAATGCCCGCAAGCAGCGGCAGGCTGAAGAAGATGAAGAACACCTGCACGAGCAGCGGCGTATTCCGGACGAACTCGACGATGCAGCGGACGACGATGCGCACCGCGACGAACCTGGAACGCGCGCCGACGGCGAGAATGAGCCCGATGACGGACGCTACGGCGAAGCCCGCCAGCGTCACATAGACCGTCATCAGAAAGGCGTGCAGCAACTCCGGCATAATCGAAAACGTATAATTCCAGTCCCACATTTTCTACGACCTCCAGGCGGCAAGCCTGCGTTCCGCGAACCGTACGATGAGTGAAATGCAGCAGGACAAGACAAAATAAATAACAAGCAGCAAGCCGAAAATTTGCGGCGTCCAGGTCAAAAAGTTGTTGCGCAAAATCATCGCCTGATACGTCAAATCGGAGAGCGTGATAAAGTAAACGAGCGAAGTCGCCTTGATCAGCTCGATCAACAGATTGCCGAGCGGCGGCAGCATGCGGATGAACGCCTGGGGAAACACGATTTGCCACATCCGCTGCATCGGCGACATGTTGAGCGCGATGGCCGCTTCCCACTGCCCCTTCGGCACCGCCAATATGGAGCTGCGTACGATCTCCGAACCGTAAGCGCCGTAGTTCAGGCCGATCGCCAGGACGGCGGCCGCCAGCTTCGGCAAATTGATGCCGACGAACGGTAAAGCGAAGTAGATCCAGAACATCAGGACGAGCAGCGATACGCCGCGGAAAAATTCAACGTAGACCGTCGCCGCCCCCCTTACGACCGCCCATTTCGACAGCCGGCACAGGCCGGCTGCCACAGCGATGGCCAGCGAAACCACCGCGGACAGAGCAGCAACCTGTAATGTAATTTCCAATCCCTCGAGCAGCAGCGGGAAGAGCGCACTCCATGTCGGCTGCATGTTAAGGCTTGCAGAGCTCCTCGGCCGTCGCGTCACCCGGCAGCTCTTCTTCCGTGAAGCCAAACTGCCGCAAAATTTCCAGCAGCTCGCCGGATTCCTTCATCTTCTCGAGCTCCGCGTTGAACGCCTCACGGAATGCCGTATCCTCCTTGCGGAAAGCGGTGGCGCCATAACCCCGCACATCCTGACCGTCGATGACGGGCTGCTCGAAATCCGTCACCCGCTCGATATTCGGATCCTGCGCCGTATCCAGCCTCGATTGCAGCGCGGGGCCGGTCATCGTCATCACATCGGCGCGACCCGACTGGAGCGCGTTGATCGCCGCATCCTGATCCTGAACGATGACCATCCGCTCTTTCGAAACGCCGGACTTCTCCAAATAACCGATCTCCACTGCGCCCGCCATGACGGCGACCTTCGCCGTGTCATGGTTCGCGATATCCTCGTAGCTCTTGATGTTCAACGGGTTGCCCTTCTTGACGGCGATCGCCTCGCCGATGCTGTACTCCGGATTGGCGAACGCCACGGCCTCGCAGCGTTCGGCGTTAATAAACATCCCGGCGGTCACGATATCGAACCGCTTCGCCTGCAGCCCGGCAATCAGCGACGAAAATTCCGTCAGCTCGCCCCGCATCTCTTGAATGCCAAGCCGCTCCAGAATAACCCGGGCGATTTCGACCGCTTCTCCCGTCAGCTCGCCATCCGCCGTCTTGTAGGCGTAAGGCTTCTCATTGGCAAAACCGACGGTGATATACCCCCTTTCTATGGCCTCGGCAAGCGTATCGCCCGTCTGACCGCATCCCGACGCCATAATCATCGCAATGATCCATGCGAACGCTAATCCTCTCTTCACGCCCTTTCCACAACCTTTCCCCTGTGCTTTGAAATGTGACCGGCAGGCGCTGCCGGCGGTTTACTTAATCATGCTAACATGACAGCAAGATCGGGTCATTTCCAGAAATTTCAGAAAATATAGCGTAATTCATGCTCAAAAGGGAAGAGGCGGGATCACCCGTCCGGTTCTCCCAATTCCTCCTGATAATGGAAGGATGGTAGCCAACAGGGCGGTTTACGGGCGCACTTGCTTATGTTACATAAGTTTTGTTTATAATTTTGAAACTGAAAATATTACGGTAAATCTTGATCAAAAAACAAAATGCGACACCTCGAAATCATAAAAAAATTTATAAAACAATCGAGCATGTCCGCTGCAATGGAAAAGATGGAAAATGACGGCGTCGATTGGCCCGCCTGCCGATTCCTGTTATAATGAAATGCAGGCAATTAAATATGAAATCCATGCACCCGCATGGGAGAGGTTCGCGAACTCCCTCTTTGGGAACGTACGCCAACGCAGCGGCATCCTGGCGCGGCCAAAGTCCGCCGGATCAGCGCGCTGCCGAAGCGTTTCGTCTCCCCCGACCGCTTCGGCTTGCCTCAAGCGGCGCCGAACGCCGGTCCGGTAAAAAAACTAAGGCCGCCTTATCCGGTGATGAAGGATAAGGTCTGTTTTTTGCTGCAGCGACAGTTCAAGAACACTCTTTCTGCCGGGGCTTTCCGCAAGGCGCATGCGGAAATTTCATGGGAGGGAGAGTTTTTTTTATGGATCGACAAGAAAAAGCGATCGTCATATTCAGCGGCGGCCAGGACAGTACGACGTGCCTGTTCTGGGCGAAGCGGGAATTTGCCGAGGTCGAGGCGGTAACGTTCGATTACGGCCAGCGGCATCGGGCGGAGATCGACTGCGCCCGCCGGATTGCGGAAGAGCAGAATGTGCCGTGGACGCTGCTCGATATGGGGCTGCTCAATCAGCTTGCGCCGAACGCGCTGACGCGGAGCGGCATGGCGATCGAGCATCGCGAAGGCGAGCTGCCGAACACGTTCGTGGACGGCCGCAATATGCTCTTCCTGACTTTCGCGGCGATCGTCGCCAAGCAGCGGGGCGCGCGGCACCTCGTCACCGGCGTATGCGAGACCGATTTCAGCGGATATCCGGATTGCCGCGATATTTTCATCAAATCGCTCAATGTGACGCTGAATCTGGCGATGGACTATTCGTTCTTCATTCATACGCCGCTCATGCGCATCGACAAGGCCGCGACGTGGAAGCTGGCCGACGAGCTCGGCGTATTCGACTATATTCGAACGAATACGATCACCTGCTACAACGGCATACCGGGCGACGGCTGCGGCGAATGCCCTTCGTGCAAGCTGCGGCTTGCGGGCATGACCGCCTATCTGGCCGAGCGCGAGCGGCTCCAATCCGCGGACGCGGGCGACGCGTTCGCTAGCGGTGCGGTCGCGGACGGCACAGACGCCGACGGCGGAAGCGGCGCCGTGCCGGCAAGGCAGGTGAAGCCGGTATGAGCGAACGGGAACGATTGGCCGTACCGGGTGAATTGCGCATCGTCGAGAAGCTTCAGCGATACGGCGAAGATATCGGCCATGAGCAGCTTCGCTACCACCGCCGCCGGGTGCTCGTCAGCAAGTCGTTCACATTCGACGCCGCCCATCATCTGCACGCCTACGAAGGCAAATGCAAAAATTTGCACGGCCATACGTACAAGGTCGTATTCGGCATCAGCGGCGTGCCGGACGATGTCGGCATCGTCGTCGATTTTGCCGACATCAAGAAGATATGGAAGAACCGGATCGAGCCTTATCTCGACCACCGGTACTTGAACGAGACGCTTCCTCCGATGAACACGACGGCGGAGAACATGGTCGTCTGGCTGTTCGAGCAGATGGAGGAAGGACTCCGTACAAGCGGCCTCGGCGAAAGGTCTGCGGGCTTGCGAACCGAATTCGTCCGCCTGTTCGAGACGCCGACCAGCTACGCCGAAGCGCGAAGGGAGTGGATGGCCGATGCGTAACGGCGCGCGGCGCGGGACCGGCGCCGAAGCGAAAGCGGCACTCATTCCGGTCATCGAGCTGTTCGGGCCGACCGTTCAGGGAGAAGGGATGGCGATCGGGCAAAAAACGATGTTCGTCCGCACGGCCGGCTGCGACTACCGGTGCAGTTGGTGCGATTCCGCGTTTACATGGGACGGTTCCGCCGCAAGCGACATCCGGATGATGACGCCGGAAGCGATCTATGCGGAACTGCGCAGCCTGGGCGGCGACCGCTTCTCCCATGTGACGCTGTCCGGCGGCAATCCGGCGCTGCTGCCGTCGCTCGGCGGCCTCGTTACGCTGCTGAAGGCGAACGGCATCCGCACCGCCGTCGAGACGCAAGGCTCCCGCTGGCAGGATTGGTTGGCGGAGGTCGACGAGGTCACCTTGTCGCCGAAGCCGCCGAGCTCGCGGATGGAGACCGATTGGCAGACGCTCGACGGCATCGTCAGCCGCCTTCAGACCGGCGCGGGCGCCTTCAGCCTGAAGGTCGTCGTCTTCGATGACGTCGACCTCGCTTACGCGGAGCGGGTGCGCCGGCGCTATGAGGGCGTCCCGATGTTCGTGCAGGTCGGCAACCCCGACGTGCGGACGGACGACGCCGCCGGCCACGCCGCCATGCTGCTGCGCCGCTACGAGTGGCTGATCGGGCGGGTCGCCGACTCTCCCGCGCTGAATGACGCGCGCGTGCTGCCGCAGCTTCATGCGCTCGTATGGGGCAACCGGCGCGGCGTGTGAAGCGGTCGGCCAACCGGGACACGGCGGACGCGTCTTCGACACGAGCCGCCTCCGCCCGGCCTGACGCGTTCCCGCATGCGGCACTGCGACATCATCCGCGTTTTCACTCGGCCTGACGCGTTCCCGCATGCGGCACTGCGATATCATCCGCTTCGCTCTGCCTGTCGCGTTCCCGTATACGGTCACTGCGACATCATCCGCGTTTTCACTCGGCCTGACGCGTTCCCGCATCCGGCACTGCGACATCATCCGCTTCGCTCGGCCTGATGCGTTCCCGCATACGGCACTGCGATATCATCCGCTTCGCTCGGCCTGATGCGTTCCCGCATGCGGCACTGCGACATCACTGCCTCCGTTCGGCGGGGTTCCATTTTGAAGCGATCCTTTGTCATATGCGGCATACGTTTGAACAGTCAGCGTTTCGATAGGACCGGCAACACCCAATCCATCAAAGGAGTTGAAATACTCATGAGCGGTAGACAATCCGACGAGATGAACCGTTTGACGCTGCTCGGCAGCCAGGGGACGCAATATCCGACCTCGTACGCTCCCGAAGTGCTGGAGACATTCGACAACAAGCATCCGTACCGGGATTATTTCGTCAAATTCAACTGTCCGGAATTTACGAGCCTGTGCCCGATTACCGGGCAGCCGGATTTTGCGACCGTATATATCAGCTACATCCCCGACGCAAAAATGGTCGAGAGCAAATCGCTGAAGCTGTATCTGTTTAGCTTCCGCAATCACGGCGACTTTCACGAGGATTGCATGAACATCATAATGAACGACCTGATCAAGCTGATGGACCCGCGATATATCGAAGTATGGGGCAAATTCACCCCGCGCGGCGGCATATCCATCGACCCTTACTGCAACTACGGTCGTCCCGGCACCAAGTACGAACGGATGGCTGAGCAACGGCTGCTGCAGCATGATCTATACCCCGAAAAAGTCGACAACCGCTAATTTCGACACGCCGGAGGCGCAAGCGATCCGCCTTTAAAATCTATCGGTCATACGCACACCTTAAAGCGAAAAAATGCCTCTTGTGACCGCGATTTCGAAGGCTATGGCGCTCCAGTGTCCGATACATTTTTAACCGGACGTTTTTTCGCGGGTACGTGATGTCCGTTAAAAATTTGGATCGTTCGTGGCCGGCGGTTCGTTAGCCCCGGCCATTCAGACCGCTCCGATTAGCCCCCCACTCCGACCAACTCCTGCTAACTCAGATCACGTACATGCAGTTTGACCGTCCGCCATGCGAACCACCCCAGCCACCCCCGACTAACTCCTGCTACTCAGAACACGCACATGCGGTTCAACCGTCCGTCATGCGACCCGGCTCAGCCACTCTGACCAGCTCCTGCTAACTCAGAACACGCACATGCGGTTCAACCGTCCGTCATGCAACCCGGCTCAGCCACTCTGACCAGTTCCTGCTAACTCAGAGCACGCACATGCGATTTGACCGTCCGTCATGCGACCCGGCTCAGCCACTCTGACCAGTTCCTGCTACTCAGATTACGTACATGCAGTTTGACCGTCCGCCATGCGAACCAACCCAGCCACTCTGACCAGCTCCTGCTACTCAGATCACTCCATCTACTTCGGCCACTCGGACTACTCTTGCCGCCGCGGCCAATCGTCACCCGGCTAACGAATCGGACAAAATGAACCGATTTCGACAGTGGCAAGCGCCGACGGATATGGCGGACGTCCGGACGGTTAAATAGGGGGGATTTTCAATGTGATGGGCTATAACAGGCGCGCTTCCATTGTTAAAAACTCCCCCGGCGACCTCGGCCCCCCCGGTGACTAACCACTTTGCTTTATCTGACGTTGAGTGTCGAAGCCGGATACGACGCATCGAGCATAAAACTGCAAAAGTGCAGCTTTTTCTACCTAAAAATAGACAAAACGCCAAAATTCCTGCGAAAATACAGTTTTTGAGATCCGTTTAAGGCCAAGCAAGCAAAAATAGCAAAAAATTCCTGTATTTTTGCAGGAATTTGTCTTAGGCTTGCCGTTTCGGGCTGCAAATCCTGCATTTTTGCAGGATTCTTACCAAATCGAGCTGCTGGGGATATGCCGATGGTCACGAGTGTCCGGATCGCGCCCGGCGCATGATAAATTTGGCGACTGTTTGTCCATTTTGCAACTATTCGTCGAGCGGCGGCGTCTAGAGATTAGAAAACGCTGCCAGCGCGCAGCCGAAAGCAGGTGGACATCTTGACGAACCGCATATGGCGCAAGCCGCTATTGACCCTCCTCCTGATGGTCCTGACCACCGCAGCTTGCACAAACGGCGGAAAAATCCCGGCGGACGGCACCGCGGCGGAAGGCGGGAGTCCGCCGTCGCCATCCGTGACGCATACCGGCGGGGCACCGGCCGATTCGAATGGCGCCCCGAATGAGGACGGGCTCGATGGCCGTCCGGATTCCGATGGCGGAGCGGCTAACGGCAAC
>NZ_JBCNFP010000027.1:0-98020 GCF_050481165.1 Paenibacillus cisolokensis | reverse complement strand
TTAACTGAGTGATCGCGGGGGATTGACAGGTTGCCAGGACCAATGGTAATATCTTTTTCCTTTCATTTTACAAGACAGGAGGAAATAACCGCCGTGATAACGGTAAAAGGAATCAGCAAATCGTTCAAGGTTCCCAGGCGTTCCTCGGGAATGGGCCAGGCGCTGAAATCGCTGTTCCGCAGGGAATATACGGTCGTTCATGCGCTAAGCGATATCTCCTTCTCCATCGAGCCCGGCGAAATTGTCGGCTACATCGGTCCGAACGGCGCCGGCAAATCGACGACGATCAAAGTGATGAGCGGCATCCTCGTCCCGGACAGCGGAACCTGCACCATCATGGGATACACGCCATGGCGCGACCGCGTCCGTTACGTCAAGCGCATCGGCGTCGTGTTCGGACAGCGCTCCCAATTATGGTGGGACGTCCCCGTTATCGATTCGTTCGAACTGTTGCGCGACATCTACGATGTGCCGGAAAGGGAATATCGCGATACATTAGACTTGTTGACGGAAACGCTCGATTTGAAGCATATCGTGAATACCCCGGTCCGCCAGCTCAGCCTCGGCCAGCGCATGCGCTGCGAAATCGCCGCCTCTCTGCTGCACAACCCAAGCGTCCTCTTCCTCGACGAACCGACGATCGGCCTGGACGCCGTATCGAAAATCGCCGTCCGCCAATTTATCCGGACCATCAACAAGGAAAAAGGCGTCACGATCATTTTGACGACGCACGATATGAACGACATCGAAGCGCTCGCCCGGCGCATTCTGCTGATCGGCAAAGGAAGCCTGCTGTACGACGGCAGCCTGCAGGAGCTGAGAAGCAGGTTCGGCACGCGCAAGACGATTACGGCCGATTACATGGAGCGGCAGGAGCCGCTGGCGATTCCCGGTGTTTCGATCGTGTCGTGGACGCCGGAGCGGGCGGTGCTGAGCGTGGATACGGAACAGGTCATGATGTCCGAAGCGCTGACTCGGCTGGCGGAGCAGGTCGATCTGCTCGACGTCGCGATCGATACGCAGCCGATCGAGGATATCATCGTCCAGTTGTACAAGGAGTATCAAATCTCATGAAAATGTACATTTCCGTCTTCAAGCTCCGTTTCTACAACGGCCTGCAGTACCGGGCGGCGGCGCTGGCCGGTGTGGCGACCCAATTTTTCTGGGGCTTCCTTATCATTATGGTGTTTCAGGCGTTCTACAGCCACGCCGAAGACACGCAGCCGATCTCGCTTCCCCAGCTGACGACATACGTCTGGCTGCAGCAGGCTTTTCTCGCTTTCATCATGCTCTGGTTTCGCGACAACGAGCTGTTCCAGCTCATTACAAGCGGCAACATCGCTTACGAGCTGTGCAGGCCGAGCGGCATCTACAATTTCTGGTATGCCAAGCTGCTGGCGCAGCGCGTCTCGTCCGCGCTTCTACGCAGTCTGCCCATTCTCGGCATTGCGTTCTTCCTTCCCCGTTCTTACCGATTGTCGCTTCCGCCGGATCCGGCCACGCTCGTCCTGTTTCTCGTTACGCTGGTTATCGGGCTGTTCGTGCTCGTTTCCGTCTCGATGCTCATTTACATATCGGTGTTCGTCACGATGTCTCCGGTCGGGTCGCTGCTTATTTTCAGCGTCGCCGGCGAGTTTTTGAGCGGATCGATCATCCCGATTCCGTTGATGCCGGATTGGCTGCAGAATATCGTCCGGCTGTTTCCATTTCATCTGTCCGCCGACTTCCCGTTCCGGGTCTATTCCGGGCATATCCCGAAGGAAGCCGCATTGGCCGGCATCGTCAGCCAGCTTCTTTGGCTTGCCTTCCTCATTCTCGTCGGACGCGCGGCGATGAACCGGGCGCTGCGAAGAGTCGTCGTTCAGGGAGGGTGAAGAGATGAGGCTCTACGTGAAATATTTAATGATCGTGTTCAAATCGCAAATGCAGTACCGCGCCTCGTTCTGGCTCATGACGCTCGGCCAGCTCCTTGTGCCGTTCTCGATTTTTGCCGGCGTCTATTTGCTTTTCGAACGGTTCGGTCAGCTTCAAGGATGGCATTTTTTCGAAGCGGCGCTATGCTTTGCCGTCATTCATATGGCGTTCAGCATCAGCGAATGTTTCGCCCGCGGGTTTGACGCCTTCTCGAGCTTGATCGCAAGCGGCGACTTCGACCGGGTGCTGGTGCGGCCGCGCGGCACGATCGTCCAGGTGCTCGGCTCGAAGTTCGAGTTTACGCGGTTCGGACGTCTGCTGCAAAGCCTGGTCGTACTCGTCTGGGCCGTCTGGAATTTGCCGATCGAATGGACCTTTCTGAAAATCGTCACGCTGCTGTTCATGGTGGCGAGCGGCGTCGCCATCTTCACCGGCATCTTCATGCTGGCGGCCACGATGTGCTTCTGGACCGTACAAGGGCTGGAAGTGGCGAACATCTTTACGGACGGCGGCCGGGAGATGGCCCAATACCCGCTGAACATCTACCGGAAATGGGTGACCCGCTTCTTCACGTTCGTCATCCCTTTCGGCACCGCCAACTATTTGCCGCTCTTGTACATTCTCGATAAAACCGGAAGCGGCGGCCATTGGTACGCAGCCGCTCCGCTCGCCGGCTTCCTGTTCATCCTGCCCTGCCTGCTCGTCTGGCGGATCGGCGTCCGCCATTATCGCTCGACCGGCTCGTAAACATGAAGACGGGGCGTCGGATTGAAATCCGCCGTCCCGTCCGGGTTGACCGCTCTTTTCGTTTTCCGCGACGCAACTTTGCGCTGCAGTTCTTCGACTTTTCGTGAAACCCAACTCTTCGATATGCGACTTTATACGACTTTGCGCCGCAACTTTGCGACGCAACTTTGCGGCTGCAGCTCTTATCGGCGCAGCTTATTGCTGCCCGACCCTATCCGACACCGCCGGCTGCGGACGCAAATAGCGGGCAAGCAGACCGTGCTTCGGCGAGCAGACAAAGCTGAACAGAAAGACAATGCCCGTGGCGAACGCCATCGATCCGGAAATCGATGTGTCCAGCCAGACGGCCATATAATATCCGGCTACCGCTGCCACGACGCCGAAAATTCCGCTGAGTCCCATCATCAAAGACAGCCGGTCCGTCCACAGATAGGCGGCCGCTGCAGGCGTGATGAGCATGGCGACGACCATGATCGCGCCGACCGCGTCGAAGGACGCCACCGTCGTAATCGAGACGAGCGACATGAACACATAGTGCATCAGCGTAACCGGTATGCCGATGCTGGCCGCCAGCGCCGGATCGAACGAGGTGATTTTCCACTCCTTGTAAAAGGCGACGATAACCGCGGCGACAACGGTCAATACGATGACCAATATCAAGGTCGCTTCCGGTATTTCGCCGATCCCGGGCAGCGCGACCTTGTTCCAGGGCACGAACGTGATCTCGCCCATCAGGGCGTGCTTCACGTCGAGATGGGCGTTGCCGGCCTGCGTGGCGATCAGGATGACGCCGATCGCGAACAAGGTCGTGAAGACGACGCCGATCGAGGCATCCTGCTGAACGCCCCGCGATTGAAACCATTGAACCAGCACGGCAGTAAGCAGTCCCGCCGCCACCGCGCCGATCAGCATATGGATGCCGCTCAGCTCGCGCGTCACGAGAAACGCGGCGACGATGCCGAGCAGCACGGTATGGCTGATCGCGTCCGCCATCATCGCCATTCTGCGCAAAATGAGGAGCGTGCCGACAAATCCGCACGACAATCCGACCAGGGAAGCGGTCAGCAGTATCCAAGCGGTATAGCTCATCCCGCGCTCCCCTCCTTCACGCCAGGCTCGCCGCTCCAGGAACGGGCGACGCTCTGCTTCTGCGCGCGCAGCTGAATCGCTTTGACGAGCAGCCCTTTCTGAGCGCCGAACAGAAGCGAAATGACGAACAATGCGGAGGAGGCGACGACGATGAACGGTCCGGTAGGCCAGTTGGCGCTGAATGTGCTGATCAGGGTGCCGCCCATCCCCGACCCGCCGCCGAACAAGGCGGACAGCAGAACCATACGCTTGAACGAATTCGTCCAGTAGCGGGCGCTGACGGACGGTATGATGAGCAGCGCCGCCATCAGAATGACGCCGACGGCCTGAATGCCGATCACGATGACGAGCACCAGCACCCCCAAATAAACGCCGTCCATCAGCCGGCGCGACAGCCCCAGCCCTTTTGCAAAATCAGGATCGAACAGAAACAGCTTCCATTCCTTGAAGGCGGCAAAGACGATCAGAATGACGAGGGCCGCCAGCGCCAACATCGTATATACGTCCTTGCGGACCATCGAGGCCGCCTGGCCGTAAATGAATCCGTCCAGACCGCTCTGGTTGCCGCCCGCCGTCCGGTTGACGATCGTAAGCAGCATGATGCCGAATCCGAAAAATACCGATAAAATGATGCCCATCGCCGTATCTTCCTTGATGCGGCTCGACGAGCGGATCCAGTGGATCAGCAGCGCTCCGGCCAACGCGCTGGCGGCCGCGCCGGCGATCATGACGGGCATCTCTTTGACGCCGACGATGGCGAAGGCGATCACGACACCCGGAAGCGCCGCATGCGACAGCGAGTCGCTCATCAGACTTTGCCGCTTCCAATACGCGAGACAGCCAATCATGCCGGACGCCATGCCGAGAATCAAGGTGCTGAGCAGCACCCACTGCGCATTGGGCGACAATAGTGCGTTCATGACGACAACTCCTTCAGCCAGCGCAGCGCTCCGCCGTACGCGGCGATGACGTTATCTTTCGTAAAGACATCTTCCGTCCGACCGTGCGCAATAACCGTCCGGTTCAGCAGCAGCACGTGATCGAAGTAATCCTCCACGGTCTGCAGATCGTGATGGACGACCATTACCGTCTTGCCGTTTTGCTTCAATTCCTTCAGCGTCTCCATGATCGCCCGCTCGGTGGCGGCATCGACGCCGGCAAGCGGCTCATCCATAAAGTACAGGTCCGCATCCTGAACGAGCGCCCGGGCCAGAAACACCCGCTGCTGCTGGCCGCCGGACAGCTGGCTGATTTGCCGTCCGGCATAATCGGCCATTCCCATCCGGGAGAGGGCTTCCATGGCCATCTCCCGGTGAATGCGCCGCGGCCGCCTCAACCAGCCGATGCGTCCGTACAAGCCCATCATGACGACATCGAGCGCGTCGGTCGGAAAATCCCAATCCACCGATCCGCGCTGCGGCACATAGCCGACCCGCGTTTTGGTCCGGGCCAATGTGGAGCCGAAGAAGGATACGCTGCCCGCAAGCTTCGGATGAAGCTCCAACATCACCTTGAGCAGCGTCGACTTGCCCGCTCCGTTCGGGCCGACGATGCCGGTCAGAGAACCCGGCTGCACATCGAACGACACGTCTCGCAGCACGTTGTTTTTCCGATAGGCCGCCGATACGCCCCGCACCTGTAAAACGGTCATATTATTCGCCTTCTCCCGTCAGTGCATGATAGATCGTTTCAACATTGTGCCGGTACATGCCGATATAAGTGCCTTCCGTCGTTCCCGCTTCACCCATGGCATCCGAGAACAGCTCGCCGCCCAGCTTGACGGTCAGCCCTTTGCTGGCCGCTCCCTCGATAACGGCGTTGATCGTGTTTTTATTGATGCTGCTCTCGACGAAGACGGCCGGTATCCGGTATTCGAGCAGCAGCTTGATCGTGCCGTCGATATCGGCGAGGCTGACCTCGTCTTCGGTGCTCAGCCCTTGCAGACCGATCACCTTCATGTTATAGGCCCGGCCGAAATAGCCGAATGCGTCATGGGCGGTCACCAGCACCCGTTTCTCGTCCGGAATCCGGGCCATCTTGTCCGCCGCTTCCGCCTTCAACTCGTCCAGCTGTTCGAAATATTTCACTTTGTTGGCTTCAAAATATTCGGCATTGCCGGGCGAATGCTTCTTCAGCTCTTCCGTTGCCGATTCCAGAGCCCCCTTCCACAGATCGATATCGAACCAGATATGCGGGTCGACCGCTCCGCCCTCATCCTTGAGCAGCCGATCTTCCGGCGTTGCTTCGGCAATCGCCAGCACCGGCTTGTTCTTGCCGATCTGTTCGAAAATTTCCGTCATGTTGCCCTCGAGATGCAGGCCGCTGTAGAAGACGATATCGCTCTCCTCCAGCTTCCGGATATCCCCCTGCGTCGCGTTGTATAGATGCGGATCGACGCCGGGACCCATCAAGCTTTGCACATTCACCTTGTCTCCCCCGATAACGGAGAGCGGCTCCGCAATTTGTGCGATCGTCGTCACGATATTTACTTTGTCGTCCGCGCCTGCCGCTGCCGGCTCGCCTTCCGTTTCCCCCTTCTGACCGCCGCCGCAGGCTGCAAGCACCAGCGTTAGCGCCAGCATCAGCAACGCGGCACTGACCCATTGCTTTGTTCGTCTTCGTCGTTCTTTTCTCACTTTTGTCTCTCCTCCTATACCGGGACTTGTGTACCGTGCAACGCTTAGACATGCACGACAGCAAATATATTTCCCTTGTGCAATTTTTATTCCTGTATACAAGATAACGATTGTTTTGCTTTGTGTCAATACTTTTTACTAAGGGAAACTTTCGGGACAAAAAAAAGATTAGGCCTTTTCGGCTAACCCCGTTTCGTCGATCGATGCCGGACATGCTTCCTAACTTCGAATGCTGCGAAAAGCGGACATTTGCGGCTTGAGTATAATATGACGAACGGCGAAATGGCCGACATGACCGGTACGACGCGGGAAGGCGTAACCGGCTGCTGAACGAATGGAAAAAGGACGGGATTATCGCGCAGAAGGACGGCCGGCTCGTGATCCGGGATGTCGGCTATTTGCAAAAATGTGCCGATGCGAGCAATGTCCGCAAGAAATATGCCGCATGTGACGGCAAAGAAGAAGCGCCTGGCTCATTCGTCCAAGCGCTTCGTGCCATTGGCGCCATTGACCGTCGCGGCGCATCAGTGTTGCAGGCCGGCGCCGGCGGCCGGCGTTTTCGGTCCGCGGCGGAAGAAGCGGTCCGCCTCTTTACGGAGCAGCGGGAGCACGTACCGGTCCAATCCGAATCGTCCTGCGTTGGCGCCTGCCGTGAGGACCAGCATGCCGAGCAGCATCAGCCACGGATTCGTGCTTACCGTTCCGGCAAAGACGAACATGAAGTTCATCAGCAATCCGAAGAAAGCGGCCGCCACCGTCAACGTTCCGAGAATGAGTCCGAGACCGACCAGCAGCTCGCCCCACGGGATCAGAATGTTGATCAATTTCACATTCGGCAGTGCGAAATGCTCCAGAAATGCCAGGTATGTCGGATATACCGCTTCGCCCGTTGTCTTGTCGGCAACCGGATTGGCGATAGCTCCCTTCAGAAACCCGGTGGCGTCGAAAGGCTTGTCGCCGGTAATTTTGTGCCATCCCGCAGTCAGCCAATGGTAACCGAGAAGGAGGCGAACCCATACGACCAAGCCAGCTGCCCAAACATTTTCTCTCCACCATTTCATCATCTTTGATCACCTCGGTTATTTGTTGTCTTCAGTATATCGCATAGGTCCGGAGAAGTATGTGACAAAAATCACAAACTTTTTTTGGTAACCGAACGTCACCCTTCCGAGGCGGCGCAAAAGAAAAAACGCCTGACGGCGTTTATCCTTGGACGTGGGAAACTCGACTTTCCATCACGTTTCGAACTTTATGACCTTGTCCAGTACAATGCTGAAACGGCTCGCAACTGTCATCTTATCGCCGCTTGATTCTTCCGAACCCGACTCTCGTCTTCGGTTTGAACGACTTCCGCGGCTGAAGCCAGCTGCTCGACTTGCCGCCGGAGCTGCCGCGAGTAATTTTGCCTGTGGAGGAACTCGAGGAAGAGGGAGATTTCCCGAATATGCTTCCGCCGCTGCCAACCTGGCCGGTATCGGCCTTGTGCGAACGTTTGAAGATCGAACCTTTCCGTTCGACGGTCATCGGCGGAACCGCCTTTTTCTCGGTGTCCGTCGGCATGTGGTACGTTCCCGTCTTCGGCTTGTACGTATCGCGATCGTTGTACCCACGGTAGCTGCCGCCGCCGTATCGCCCGTTGTCGAACAAGTCGCTGAGCAGGCTGGCGAGCAAATATCCTTCCAGGAAGCTCATGCTGTAATTGTTGCGGACATATTCCTTGGAGGACACTTCCACAAGCGTATCTTCCGGATTCGCTTCGTCCCGCTGCAGATGCACGATCCGGTCCGAGTAGACGAGGAACATCCGGTCCTCTTGTTCGTCCGAGATCTGGTCCGGCTTGGATGCTTCCGCCAGCTCTTTGGCAACCTCGGGCACCGACTGTCCGGCGGCGCGGTATACATATGACGTTTCCGCTCCGCTTCCATTCACCGATTCGAGCGGGTACGTCTCCTTGATCGTTTGATCGATGCCGCATGCGGCCAGGAGAGGGACGATAAGACTGACGACAAGCAACAGTTTTAAAGCTTTGGACCACTTCTGCCGCAAGCTTCTCCCCCCTAACTGCCGCGCAGGGCGCGAACGTCGGCGGGCAGCACGCTTTCGCCTTCGTACAGCATAAAGCGCCCGTCCTGCCATTCGATTCGAAGCAGCTTGCGGTCGTCGGACTGGTATTGCCATACATGCTGCTCGCCCCCCTGGACGAACGGCGTCCGGCCGACCGCCGTAATAAAGCCGGAGTACTGTTCCTCCAGATGGTACACGCGATCGTCCAGCTCCAGTATGGTCGGCACCTCGTCAACCGCATCCAGCCGGCCGTCGATCGGATCGTATAGCGCATAAGCCGTCCTTTCACGCTCTTCGATCGTCAAGTACCGAATCGTCGATCCGTCCTGCAGCGTCAGCACAATCTGGTTCCTTTGCCGGTTTTGCGTTCGCCCGACAACCTCGTACGTGACAAGCGACACTTCGCATATGTCACCCGGTCCGATCGTCAGCATGCTCGGAGTTGGCTTGAGCGGCTCCGGCTTTCGCATCAAGTTTTTAATCCGTTTGAACAAGCTCATCGCCATCGTCTCCTTCCGCTCATGATGGGTTACAGACATGCTCCGATAATCAGCGCTCCGGTGATGTGGAACGAACCGCCCATCAGCGCATGCGCCATTTTGCCGTCTTTCGTCCCCTGATCCAGATGCAAGCCGAACACCGACCGGAGACCGATGCGCAGCAGCGTCTCCAGCACAAGCAGAATGGCAAACGACAGCGCGGATACGATCAGCGCCTCGCCCAAATGATAGGAAGTCGTAATGGACTGGGACAAAATGTATGCCTGTGCGAGCAGCTTCATGATGAAGCGCGTCGCGACGGCCACATTGCCTTTCTTGATTTCCTCCATATCCTTGTAACCGGTGAACAGCGAATCGATCGCCATCAGCGCGATCAGAAGCACCGCACCCGCGCCCGTCCAAACGAGCATCCCGACATATTCGCTCAATGACATCGGACATCCCCCATTATCGAACCGTCAGCCGCCCGGCATATACAGAAGAAAAAACGCCTTTCGGCACTCGATTGGCATATGCCGCACAATCGCTGCCTTCGGACGTTTCTTCGCAAGAGCGGCGTCGGCTCCTTATTGTTGTTGTTCGTATTTCTTCATCAAGGCAGCAAGCTCGTCTTCGACTTCTTTGTCCTTGCCCAGGGCGGCGAACTCTTCGTCCAGCGATTTGCCTTTGCCGTTCAGCAGCTCGTTGCTCGCTTCGGCCTGCGCTTCCATCTGCAGCATCTTCTCTTCCATCCGTTTCATGCCGGCCGCCGCCGAATCGGTGTTGAAGCCAGCCAGTGACTTGTTGATTTCGGCCTGCGCCTTGGCCGCATTGTAGCGGGCGACAAGCGTTTCCCGCTTGTTCTTCATCTCGGCCAGCTGCTTGCGCATCTCTTCCAGCTTGCTGCGCAAATTGTCGGCTGCCGCTTTGTTCTGGTCGTAGCCGGCCTTGTATTCGTTCATCTTCTGCTCGGCCGCTTTTTTCTCTTCAAGCGCGCGGCGGGCGAGCTCGATGTTTTGCATTTGCGCTGCCGTGTGGGCCTGCTCGTCACGCTTCTTCACAAGCGCGGCTTGTTCTTCATACAGCTGCTTGAACTTCTTCTCAATCGCAATTTGCGCGGCGACCGCCTTTTCCGCATCTTCGAGATCTTCCTGCATGTCGCGAATGTACTGGTCGGTCAGCTTGATCGGGTCCTCCGCTTTCTCGATCAAAGCGTAGATGTTCGACAACGTCAGGTCGCGCAATCGTTTGAAAATGGACATTCTGTTTCGGCCTCCTCCGGATCTTCCAGGTCTGATATGGTTTATGCTCATTTCTACGCAAAAGATCGGTCCGCGTTTCAATATTTTTTTGTTTTTCTTGTAGTGATGACCGCGTTATACGTGATACAATAGTGCGAGACGAAGAACGTCCTTATTGCCGTTTACGCGGGCAAGGGGACGTTTCTTTTTTTATCATGCGGGAGGGATTGTATGATGAATTTTGAAGAAGCGCATCAAGCGTTTATCGCCCATCATGCGAGCCGCAGAACCGGGGAACGCAAAGGAAGATTGCTGAGAGGCCACAACTATGCGGAAAAATTGCTGCTCCAAAATGTATGGTGGCCGCTGTTCGGGTCGTTCGATTACTTGCATCCGGAATATGAAATCTACGATTGGAACCGAAAGTCGCAATTTCTCGATTTCGCCTTTCTTCCGCCCTTCGGACGATTCGGACTGGAATGCGACGGTTTCCAAAGCCATGTCAAAGACATGGACCGCGAAAAATTCAGCTATTCCTTAAACCGGGACACTTTTTTGACCGGAATGGGATGGCGAATCATCCACTTCTCCTTCGACGATGTCCAGTATAGGCCAGAAGTTTGCCGCATGCTGCTGAAGCTGGTGATCAGCCCGTATCTGATGCGGAACGCGGAAGAGCGCCCTGGCCCGGTGCCGGCAGCCGAAAAAGAAGTTCTGCGATTGGCATGGGAAATGGGCAGACCGATCCGCCCCATCGATGTGACGGAACACTTCAGCGTAAATTATCGGACAGCCCGCAAATGGCTGAAAAGTCTGGCCCTGAAAGGCTTTCTCTATCCGATCGATCGAGGCGGGAAGATTCGCTATTATGAATTGAAAACCGGCAACCCCGAACTGCTGTTGTAAAAAGCCAATGCCCGATTTGATTGTACTTCATACAACCAAACCGGGCATTTTGGACTCTCTGCACCGTTTTTATTGCATATCATGCAATGATATCGCCTTGAAACGGCATTTAGAGTGGGATTTCTTAGATTTTATTGTACAGTTTACAATTAAAATGGGCATTAGAGGTTCGTTGCATCGTTTGATTGTAAATCATGCAATTATATCGCATCATGCAATTCATGACGATATCCACCAGCTCCAGTTTAATTGCAATGCATGCAATTATATCGTGTGATGCCGTTATATCGCGCTCTCCGTCAACTCCAGCTCGATGACCGTATCGATTTCGTCGGGCAGTTCCGCGCCTTTCAGCGTAATGAACGCCCCGCTCTCGATATCGGAGTATTGTTCGGCCATCCACGGCGTCTCCACCTTCAGCTCGCTGCCGTCCCGCAGCAGCCTCGCTTTCTTGATCTTTCCTTTCAACCCTTGGAAATAGATGGGGCCGATGCCGCGGTCGAAGACGTGTGCATACAGCTTGTTGCCCTTCTGCGTGTAGCGCCCCCACTCCGGCTTCGGCAGGGTAGAAGCGCCGCAGCCGTATATGCTCTCTCCGTTCCGACGCATCCATTCGCCAACTTCGCTCAATATGTTCAGCGACTCGCGGGGAATTTCACCTTTGGCGTCCGGGCCGACGTTGAGCAGCAGATTGCCGTTCTTGCTGACGCATTCGACGAGCGAGCGGATCACCTGTTTGGGCGACTTGTAATTCCGATCTTCGGAATGATAGCCCCAATGGTCGTTCAGCGTAATGCACGCTTCCCACGGCACTTCATTGCCGTTCGCGTCGACGATGCCGCCCGGCGGAATGATCTGCTCCGGCGAGAAGAAATCACCCGCGTATTCCTCCGGCTCGGCCGCCAGAATGTTGCCGCCCAGACGGTTGCCGATAATAAGGTTCGGCTGGATCGAGCGGATCATCCGGACGAGCTCGGTCGCGCGCCATTTCTCGCCGGTCATATTGTCGTGAGAGAAATCGAACCACATGATGTCGATCGGACCGTAGTTGGTCAGCAGTTCTTTCACCTGGCCGTGCATATAGTCCAGATACCGGTCGAAATCGATCGGCTTGTCTTTCGCCGCTTCGTTGTCCCGGTCCGGATGCGCTCTGTCGCCATAACCCGGGTAATCGTCATGATGCCAGTCGATAAGCGAATAGTACAATCCGACCTTGATGCCTTCGGCCCGGAAAGCGTCAACATATTCGCGGACGAGATCACGGCCGGCCGGCGTATTCGTCGCTTTAAAATCGGTCAGCTTGCTGTCGAACAGACAGAAGCCGTCATGGTGCTTCGTCGTCAGCACCGCGTACTTCTGGCCCGCCTGCTTGGCCGCCTTGGCCCAGGCTTTCGGATCGTACCGGGACGCGTCGAATTCCTCGAAATACCGCATATATTGCTGGCGGCTCATCCGCTCGTTGCCGCGCACCCATTCACCTCTGGCAGGTATCGAATAAAGCCCCCAGTGAATGAACATCCCGAAGCGGTCGTGCAAAAACCAGCGCGTTCTTTCTTCCCTTGTCTTCATCCGGCATCTTCCCTCCATTTATAAAAATGTTTTACGCCGATCCGGTTCCTGATAACGTTTCCGAAAACGAAATCTTCCCAGTCTCCCCCACTGCCGCAGTTGCATACCGGTCCGTCCCGGATTCCTAGCTGATACTGTGAACGCGGTCGGCAAGCGAACGAAGCGCCGCCGGGTCGATCGGCGCCAAATTCGATTGGCCGTAACGAACGGCCGAGCCGAAATGCACTTCCTTCACGCCCGTCTGCCTGATAAACGAGGCAATACTGTCCGGCTTCAAGCCGCTTCCGGCCAAAATGGTGACCGAACCGCCGCGCGCCTCTTCGACCAGCCGCCGCATCGCTGGCACCGCTTCTGTAGCCGGCTGCGGTCCTGCGGATGTTAATACCCGTGTAATTTGCGGATACCGGCTTAGTGTCCGCAACCCTTCAAGCTGGTCCTCCAGCTCGTCAAACGCCCGATGGAACGTCACTTGCAGCCCGCCTGTCAGCGGCAGCAGCGTCTCGAGCGCCCGCTCGTCGATCTTGCCTTCCGGCGTCAAGGCGCCGAGCACGACGCCGGCAGCGCCGCTATTTGCAATCGCCCTGATCTCCGCCGCCATCGTCTCGATATCATGCTTGGCATAAACGAACGAGCGGCTGTGCGGCCGAACCATGACAAAGACCGGAATCCGCACGGACTTTGCAACCTGCTCGACCAATCCGATTCCCGGCGTCAAGCCGCCCTCCGTAATGGCCGTAATCAATTCGATACGATCCGCTCCGTTCTCCTCCGCCGTCAAAGCATCGTCCATACATGTCGCGATGACTTCCAATACCATGAACCTTGTCCTCCCGCTCTCCCGAGAATTGAATCCGCGCCGATTACCGCTGCGCGCGCTTCACGGCATAATCGGCCAGCAGCCGGGCGCCGTAGCCGGTTGCGCCCGCTTCCGAATAGCCGACATCTTGTTTGTATTGTACTGTCCCGGCCATATCGATGTGGACCCATCTCATCGAATCGGTCACGAACCGGCGAAGGAAGAGAGCCGCCGTTATCGCCCCCGCCAGCGTCGAGCCGCTCACATTGCGCAAATCGGCATAATCGCTGCGCAGCTCCGCTTCGTACTCATCCATAAGCGGCATCGGCCAGAGGCGCTCGCCGTTGCGTTCGCCGATCTCGACAAGCTCGCGCGTCATCTCCTCGTCGCCCCATATCCCCGCGATGCCGAGGCCGAGCGCCACCCCGATATTGCCGGTCAGCGTGGCGATATCGATCGCTTCCGCGGCGCCGATATTCGCCGCGTGGATGAGCGCATCCGCGAGGATGAGCCGCCCTTCGCCATCGGTGTTCGCGACCTGAACGGTCAGGCCGTTCGGATAGCGAATGACCGAGGAAGGCAGCATCGCCCGGGAATCCGGCAAGTTGTCGACGACCGGTATAAGTGCGGTCACATTCACCTTGGCGCGTTCCCGCAGCAATATATCCATCGCGCCGACGACTGCGGCCGCTCCGCCCATGTCCATTCGCGCGTCGCTAATGTCGCGGCCGGTTTTCACATTCATGCCGCCCATATCGAACGTGACGCCTTTGCCGACCAGCGCCAGCATCGGCAGCCGCGGATCGCCTTCATAGCGGATTTCGACGAGTGCCGGTTCATGCCTGCCGCCCGCGCCTACGGCGATCAAGCCGTTCATCCGGCGCTCCGCCAGCTCCTGCCCGCGATAGACGCGCACCTTCACCGGCGCGTCGTCGCGGCTGAAATATTCGGCCATCCATTCGGCGAACCGCTCCGGGTTAAGCGCTTCGGGCGGCTCGTTTACCCGGTCGCGGGCCAGCATGACGCCCGCCGTCCGGTTGCGCGCCGTTCGAACGACCGCTTCCAGCTCATCGCCGGACATCTCCGGCCAATCCTCCGAACGCAGCAGCAGCTCGACATCGCCTTCCGTCTTCGTCGCTTGGCGGAAGGCGTCGAACCGATAGAGGCCAAGCATCCAGCCTTCCAGCCAGGCTTGCAGCCATTCGGCCGCCGCAATGCCGCCGGCGACGGTGACGGCAGCGCCCGAAAGGCCCGACGGCTCGCGCACGAGCAAAGCGTTGCCGCGGCCTTCACGCAGCAGCGCACGGGCGCTCGCGCCGCCGGCGCGGCGAACCCGCTCGAGCGTCAGCTCGCCGCGCCTGCCCATGCCCGCCGCCAGCACGTCATCGTCTCCTTCCGTCCGGCCGTACAACCAGGTGACGGACTCGGCCTTCCTGCCGGCTTCCCCGAGCCGGAACGGGAACGGTTCGTCCGCATAAGCCGGATATACGAGCGCGGCTGGCGCAGCGGCGGCGTCAATCAGCACCTTCATCGCGCTTCGCCCCCGCGAACGATTTTTTCCATCCTTCGATTTCACCGATCGGCCCTTCTTTCATCCCCGTTCTCCTCCTTCCGCCATGACCGGCTGCGTTTCCGCATCCGCTGTGGCGTCCCTTCACGGAATTTGATACTCCAATTTCAGGCCTGCCATTCGAACACGGCGCGGCGCATGCCGACCTCCGTGCCGGCGTCATTGACAATCGTGTTGGGCGCGAGCGCGTACAGCCGTTCGATGGTCTCCCGGTTGCCGTAGCCGATCCGCTCCAATATCGAAGCGATAATACAGGGCCATACATGCTCGGCGCCGTCGGATACTTTGAGCGCAATGCCGAGCCGCTCCTTACGCAACCCGATGGCGTATACGCCTTTCGCCCCGCCTTTGGCGACCAGATTGGCGTCGCGCAGCAGCGCAGAGCATACGAATTTCGTATCGGCGATCATGTCGGGATATTCGTTCATCAGCTTGGCGATCGCAGCCGCAGCGTCGCGGGTGTCGGCATCGCCGATCAAATCCGGGCAAGCGAGCTTCAAATACGACAGCGCAATTTTGCGAAGCGGAAGCGCGAAGATCGGCAATCCGCAGCCGTCGATGCCTCGCGGAATCTTCTCCTTCGGCACCTCTGCGAAATAGGCGACCGTCTCCAATATTTCCCGCTGCACCGGGTGGTCCGGCTCATAATACGTCCGCATATCCCATCCCATATGCTTGCTGAGCGCGATCAACCCGGCATGCTTGCCCGAGCAGTTGTGGAAAATGCGCCGCTTCGGCTCATGCGCCCGGTAACGCTCCGCTCTGGCGTCCTCGTTCAGCGGATAGGAGGCGCCGCAGCGCAGAATGTCTTCGCTGATGCCGATTTTCCGATACATCGATTCGAGCGCTTCGATATGGAACGCCTCACCTCGATGGGATGCGGCAAACAGCGCCGCTTCCTGTCCGGTCAAACCGTACACGTCCGGAATGCGCCGCTTCATAGCGGGAATCGCCTGAAACGGCTTGGCGGCCGACCGGAGAAACGTTATATGCTCCGGATTGCCGGCTTTATGGACTACGCTTCCTTTCTCATCGACGACGCAAATCGCGCCATTGTGCACATTTTCCAGCACGCCGCCGCGATACTCTTCTACCAATGCGGTAAATCCCATCTTCGCTTACCTCCCGATCAATTTAAATCGCCTTTTTCAATTTCCGGAACCTCCGGGTTACGACAGCTCGAAAAAACGGTTTTGCGACAACAGCCCCGAGCCGATGACGACGCCGCGTTCGTTTAGCTCGGAACGGTGAAACGCAAACGATCCGCGCAGCGGCTCCCAAATAAAACGCGAATGACAAAGCACTTCCACTTCTTCGTACACTTCCGGAATTTTGTCCACCAGCTCCCCGCTCAAGATGACACTGTCGGGATTGTACATGCAAACGATATTGTTGACCGTAAGCGCCATATACATGAGTGCCCGTTCGATCAACTGCACCGCCCATTGTTCGCCCGATCGCCTCGCCTCGAACAGTTCTTCGATCGTGCGGATCGGACGGATGCGGTTCGCTTCCGACAATAGCGAGCTGATATTAATGTAGGTTTGCAGACAGCCCGTTTTGCCGCACTCGCACATCATGCCGTTCGGGTCCACTGTCGTATGCCCGATCTCGCCGGCGCTGTTCGTCTCGCCCCGGTAAATTTCCCCTTCCAGAATAAGCGCCGAACCGACGCCATTGCCGAAGCCGAGCAACGCGGTGCGGCTCGAGCCGATCGCGACGCCTTTCAGATGCTCGGCAAGCGCCTTCACTTTCAATTCATTGTCGACGGCGACTTCGTATCCGGTCAGTTCCTTCAGCCTATCGGCAAGCGCGACATTTTTCCAGCCGAGCTGTACGGAGAACATGACGATCCCCTTCTCGTTGTTTATGATACCGGGGAGACCGACGCCAATGCCGACGATGCGGGTCCGGTCGATTTCCTGAAGCTTCGTAAGCCCGTCGATCGCCTCGCTGATCCGCGCGATCGTCTTGTCGGGGCTTTCATCCGGATCGCGCGGATATTTGCCGCCGCATAGCAGATTGCCCTGTAAATCGACGATGCCGACGTTCATATGGCCGCGATCCAGCTCCACGCCGATCGACAACACCGAAGCGCTCACGATATCGAGGAGCGTCGACTTCCTGCCAATGCCTTCCGATACTTGATCGGACTCGAACAGATAGCCCTGTTCGGTCAGCTCGGCCACAATTCGGCTAACCGTCGTCGGGCTCATGCCCGTTCGTTTGGCAATGGCGGCACGGGAGATCGGATGATGGTTTTTAATCATCTCAAATACGGTAAGCCGATTTTGTCGCCTGATATAATCTTGATCATGCTTTTTCACGAACCAATCACCCTATTTTTTTCTCCACTGCATTAATTATAAAAGAAAACTAAAAAACCGTCCTCAAAAAAACGCCGTTTCCCCTTAAAATTATTGACCTTCCTCCGACCTTTTCTCCAGTGATGTTATTAATATAATTCATTGCCTTATGTTGAGTCCATATCCGGGCAACATCATATTGAAGAATATATGGAAATGAAACCGTTAGTTCCGAAATAAAAATAAAAGCTGCAGACCTGAAGACTACTCTTCAACCCGCAGCAAGTTCAGAATATAAGATTGTAAATCGACGATGCGCAGCCGCTCCGGCTTCCGGTCCGTGCCATATACGATCAGCGGAACAATCGATTCCGTCTCATGAAGCGACCCGTGCCCGCCTCCTCCGCGATGCTTCGGCGAACTGTGGCCCGTAAACTCGTAGCCTTGCTTGGCCGTAATGACGATGAACTCCCCGTCGTGTGAGTGGAGCGCGCCGTACAGTCTTCTTAACCCGTCCGGATATTGGCCGTAGCTCACATGCTTTCGCAGATCGACCTTTACATCGAGCAGCGCCGCGTTCGGACCTAACGTCCACTTCTGCCCGTACTCGTCTTTGGCGCGGCCGCCGGGCTTGTACTTGAACTCCGAACCCGAACCCGGTCTTGCGACATGAATCCACTTACCCTCTTTCCAGGAAATCAATTCGATACGCGGCTCACGCTGCAATTCGCGGACAAGTTCCTTTAACGATCGGTCGGGTTTGAGATTGTACACGTAAGCCATCGTTTCGTTCACCGCCAGCGCAATGTCCGTCTTCTGCGATGCGGTTTCCCCGGGACGCATGATCGCGTATCGCTGAAACAAATCGGTCAGATCGATAACCGGATTGCCGCTGCGCGGCAAGATGGAGCTCATGCCGCTGTCGCCGACAATGAGGATGACCGCCTGTTCCTGCGCGGCTTCGGGCGAGCCGAAAGCTTGCAGCACCCGCTGCAGCTGCCCGTCCAGCTTGATCAGCCCGTCCAAATGCGAGGGGCCTTTCTTGTGAAGCTCGTGATCTTGGTCGGGTCGGCCACGAACACGATCACTTTTTTCGAATGCGGCTTCGTTCTCGATTGGATATGTACAAGATCGTTTTCACGCGGTTTCGGTTTGCCGCCATCGCAGCCCGCGCCAACGGCGATAATAAGGGCCAGAAGCAGCAGACGGGTTAACCTTGACAATGCCATCCCACCTTTTACGAAATATGAGAATGGTATTAGACTACCCTTCCGGCCATCTGCCTTATTCGAAAAAAACACGCCCTGCCAGATCGTCACGATCCGAGAAGCGCGTGTTGAAACGAGGCAGTACGACGCCTAGCCGATCGAGAACGTCCGTCCTCCCCGGTCCTCGGCCGAATCGTATGCATCAAATTGAAAGCCGTCTTTCATCCGGAATAGCTTCCCGTCAAGCAGAAGGCGAGTGCGATTAGAGCCATAAAACAAAATGTTCACCGTATAATGGCTATAGATGAAAAGCAGCCGGTCCGCTACCCGATTTGCTTCCTGTTCAATTTCGAAGCCAACCTCTTGTATGTTTCACATGCCCCCCCTCCTTACCCGCTGCAGGAAGAGACGATCGCGACGAAGGCGGCAATCGTAAGCACCGCGCCGCTTACCCTGCCCAAGGTCAGCGCCAGATCGCTCGGTTCTGCGTCCCTGAACTTCCATCCGTCCTTCAACCACCACATCGCGCGCGGAAACAGAACGTTGATGATGCCGACGATCAGCATCAGCATACCGACGAGAAACAACGAGGCGTTGAACGATCGGCCGCCATCCGACAGTTGCCGTCCTGCCGATATCCGGTTGAAATCGACTGCGAGCTGAACAATGTCGGAATGGCCCAGGCTCGGGATTTCATCCGCGTCGTAATAAGGCAGCGCCGACCCGTCCGCCGTTATATTGCCGGATATCGTCCGTCCGTTCGGAGCGTCGATCTTGACCATCCGGTCGGAAGTGTCCACGGTCGCTTCGTACTTGCCGTCGTCAAGCTCGAACGTGAAGGTTTGCCTGTTTTGCAGCAAATTCCCGGTCGTACCGTGCTGGACGGCCGAGAAGGATTCGACTTCGAACCGGATCCGATCGCCCGATTCCGAAACGAACGTCAACGATTTCGTATCCGCAGCTTCCCCGGAGCTTTCATCCAGTTCATAGACTTTCCCTTCATAGGTCAGCGTCCGCGGCGCGCCGTTCCCGCATGCGCCGAGCGCCGCCGCCAGCAGCGCCAGCAGTCCCGCTGCAAACCATCTTTTCCATCTTATTCCGCTTATGCTCATCCCTCTTCCCTCTTCCCTCTTCCATCTTCCCGGTGGTAACTCTTGCTGTTATCTTACTACGAACACGACCGGGCCGGGGTCTCAAACATCAAAATAATTGCCTGGACTATATCCCTTTGTTCCAGAATATTGTAAAATTAAGACAAGTCAACACCGATCCGCGGTTCTTGGCCGCAACACGATACGAATGTGGCAGGTGTAACCAAATGCGCAAAGATCGTATCTATGAAGCGTTAACGCTCGTCAAAGACGGTCAAGGCAGACCGTTGACCGACAACGGCAAAATTCGCAACATCGTGATCAAAGACCATACAGTCGCGCTGACGCTGTTGCTGAAAGCTGCGGAGCGCGACCGGGAAGCGCATTATCGCCATGCCATTGAGGAAGCGCTTCATGCGATCGGCATCGGCAACATCCATATTCGCGTGAAGCCGATGGATGAGACGATACCGGACAGAGATGAGATCCCGCAATCGGCACCTCCCTCTGCGCCCCTGCTCGCTCCGGATTCCGGTACGCGTTTTATCGCGATCGCAAGCGGCAAAGGCGGCGTCGGAAAGTCAACGGTAACGGTCAATCTCGCCCTGGCGCTTACGCGGATGGGGAAACGGGTCGGCATCATCGATGCCGATATATACGGGTTCAGCATTCCGAACTTGCTCGGGATAGAAGAAAAACCGCAAAAAGCCGAAAATCGTATTGTTCCGGTTGAACGTTACGGTGTACAATTGATTTCAACAGGTTTTTTTGTACAAGGCAACAATCCGGTCGTTTGGCGCGGGCCGATGCTCGGGAAGATGATCTCAACCTACCTCAATGATGTGGATTGGCCTCCTCTCGACTATATGCTAATCGATGTGCCCCCCGGCACCGGGGATATCGCCTTGGACATTAACCGCAAAATTCCGCAATGTGCCGAGATTATCGTGACCACTCCGCATCCTATGGCGAGCCACGTCGCCGAGAGAGCGGGCGTCATGGCCAAGCAGACCGGTCATCGCATCCTGGGCGTTGTGGAGAATATGTCCTATTTCGAGGACGACCGCGGGATCAGGCATTATGTATTCGGAAGAGGGGGCGGGGACTTGCTCGCCGAACAGCTGCAAACCTCGCTGCTGGTCCGCATTCCGATCGTCGCTGCCGGCGATCGCCCGTCCGACCCGTCTTCTCCCCCATCCGTCTTCACCGACGAGCGGGGGAACGGGGCCGTTTATTCCGAGCTGGCCCGGAAAGTATCCAGACTTTTATCCTGACCAGAAAGGACTGAGGAAGAATGGCTTTTGTCATTACGGAAGCATGCATCGATGAGAAGGCAGCCGATTGTGTCGATGTTTGTCCAGTCAACTGTATCGAAGAAGGGCCTGATCAATACTTTATCGACGCCGAAGTTTGTATCGATTGCGGTGCTTGCGAAGCGGCCTGTCCGGTTAGTGCGATAAGCTGGGAAGACGATTTGCGGGACGACCAGAAAATTTTCATCGAGAAAGCCGCAGAGTTTTTCAAAAACCGTTAAGCTGCGCGATTTCAACTACATATGTGTTTGGCGTTATAGGCTGGTTCCTCTTCCGCCGATGGCGGAAACCGGGAATCGGCTTTTTCGTTTTGATTGGCATTTTTTGATGCGATAGTATCACATGACTTTTTATACCCTTTGGTTGACTTTGTAGACGCGAATGCATACAATGAAGTTTGATCTTCATATCCTACAGACGATTCTCAACATGACAGAGAAGGTGAATCAGATGGGTCAGGCACCCTTTAATATATTGCTTTACTATAAATTCGTCCGCATCCCCGACGCGGAGCAGTTCGCCCGCGATCATCTCGATTACTGCAAATCGCTCGGCGTCAAAGGAAGAATTATTGTCGCCGACGAAGGCATTAACGGCACGCTGTCGGGAACGGTGGAGCAGACGAAACGATATATGGAAGAGATGCGCCGCAATCCGCTCTTCGCCGACATGGTTTTCAAAATCGACGAAGCCGACGGGCATGCTTTCAAGAAAATGTTTGTCCGCTACAAGAAAGAGCTGGTCACGTTCCGTTACGAGAAGCCGCTCGATCCGAATGTGAAAAGCGGCAAAAGGCTTTCCCCCAAGGAATTTTATGAATATTTGCAGCGGGACGACGTCATCGTGCTCGACGGCCGCAACGGCTACGAATACGATATCGGCCATTTCCGCAACGCGATTCGCCCGGATGTGGACAGCTTCCGCGAATTCCCGGAATGGATCCGGAAAAATATGGCCGATTACAAGGACAAGCCGATTTTGACCTACTGCACCGGCGGCATCCGCTGCGAGAAGCTGACCGGCTTTATGCTGGACGAAGGCTTCCGGGAAGTTTATCAGCTCGATGGCGGCATTGTGACGTACGGTAAGGATGAGGAAGTAAAGGGCCGGTTGTTTGACGGCAAATGCTACGTATTCGACGAGCGGATTTCGGTTCCGATCAACCGCACCGGCGAGAACGTCGTCGTCGGCAGATGCCACCATTGCGGCAAACCGGAAGACCGCTACGTGAATTGCGCCAATGACCGGTGTCATCTGCAGCATATTTGCTGCGAGGAATGCGAGAAGGAGCATAACCGCTACTGCTCTGCGGAATGCAGGGAAGCCGATGCGGTAAACATCGATACGGCAAGCTGACAGGTGGTGTTCAAAGTGAAGCGGGGGCCTGCAACGACCACGCGCGATCGGATTATGCAAATGTTGAAAACGGATGGCGAGCTGACGGCGAGAGAAATGACCGAACGGCTCGGCATTACCGGCATGGGTGTGCGCCGGCACATCGACGCGCTCGAACGCAGCGGCCTGATCGAATCGAGAACGATTCGCCAGCCGATGGGCCGGCCTGCTTCGCTGTATCGTTTGACCGAACAGGCGGATCATTATTTTCCGAAAAACTATCATGGAATCGCGCTCGATCTGCTCGGCGAACTGGCGCAGGAAGCGGGAGAACCGGTCGTCAACCGTCTGTTCGAGCGCCGCAAACAAACGCTGTATCGGAAATATGCCGGCAAGATGACCGGCGAACGGCTCGCCGATAAAGTGTCGGCTCTCGCCGACATCCAGAACGAGAACGGCTATATGGCGCAATGGGAACAGAGCGGCGACGACGAATTTGTCCTGACGGAATACAACTGCCCGATTTCCCAAATCGCCAATGCCTACAATCATGCCTGCAAGTGCGAGCTCGATCTGTTCGAGAGCTTGCTCGGCGCCGAGGTGTCGCGCACCGAATGTCTGGCCAAAGGCGGCCAAAAATGCGCTTATACGATACGGAAACGCGCAGCGTCTCCGAATTAACCGCCGCATCAGCGGCGGTTATTTTATGCCCGCAGCCGTCTGCGGAACCAATCTTGCACCGGTTACTTCAGCGCATTGACGAGCGCCGAACGGTTGCGCAGCATCCAGCCGGCCGCCCGGGTCCGCCATGCGATGCCCCACAGCTTGCCTTCGGTGTCCTGTTTCACCTGCAGTTCGATGGCTTCCTCCGCCGCCTCGCGCACCGCCACTTCCACGATGAGATCATACAGCGTATGCCGCTTGGCAGCGGTCAGACCGTAAGCATCGACAAGCAGCCGCAGCTGCCCGGCGCGAACCTCGAGCGGCGGCAAGCCGACCCGCTCCGCCACATCGTCGTCGTGAAGCTGCGGAAACAACCAGCATACGCGCGCCAGCTCGGCAAGCGGGTCTACCGGACCCGCGAATTCCCAATCGATAAGCCCGACGGGCAGCCCGTCGCGGGTTACGATATTCCATGGCGCAACATCGCCGTGCGAGATGATTTGCCTCCCGCTTTCGCCAATATCCCTCAAAAACCAGCGCTGCCAGACCGCCCCGCCGTCAGGCGCGAATGACGCGGCCGCGTCGTGAAGCGCGCGAAGTATCCGGCCGACCGCCGCGATGCCGTCGTCGCTCCACGGAGCGGGATGGACCTGCTCCCCTTCCATATACTCCACCATGTCGCGACCGTCGGCGTCGAATCCGGTGCCGATCACGTGCGGCGCCATACCGAATGCGCTGCGCTCCAGGTGACGCAGCAGCCTGTGCACGCCGGCCGTCCACGGACGGCCCGGCCGCAGCACGGCCCGACCGCTGCGGCTGACCGATTTCTCGGCCGAAAGCAGCTCCTCGTTCTCCATCCCCGTCATTCCGTCTCCCCCGCCTTCTTATTCGAAACATCGTCAGATTCATACCATCATAACGAATTTTCCAGTGTCTGTAAACGAATGTCCGGTCGACACAAATAAAAGCGGGCCGACGGTCATCAAAAGACCCGCGGCCCGCTATTGGCATATACCGGTATCACTTCACTCCGTTATAGACGAACGCCCGGATAATATGCCGTTGCGAGAAGAAAAAGACGACGAGAATCGGCGCGACAAGGATGAGATTGCCGGCCATCAGCACGTTCCAGGTCGCCACGCCCTCGACTTCGCGGATTTTCGCGATGCCGAGCGGCAGCGTGCGGGCGGTCTCGTTCGTCGTCATGACGAGCGGCCAGAAGTAGTCGTTCCAGTGCGCGATAAAGCTGAACAGCGTAAACGTGACGAGCACCGGCTTGGCGAGCGGCACCATCAGCCGCACGATAATTTTCCATTCACTCGCCTGGTCGAGCCGCGCCGCCTCGAGCAGCTCTTCCGGCACCTGCATGAACGCCTGCCGCAGCAGGAAAATGCCGAATGCGCTGGAGGCGAACGGCAAAATGAGGCCGAGATGCGTGTTCAGCAGCTTCAGGGCGCTCAGCTCCAGATAGACGGGCAAAAAGATGAGCTGGGCCGGAATCATCAGCGTCACCATGACGATTGAAAACAGCAGCTTAGCCCCGGCAAACCGGTAACGGGCAAAAGCGTAAGAGGCCGGAACGATCGTCAGCATCTGCAGGATGAGAATGCCGACGGCGACGACGACGCTGTTTACGAAATATTTCAGGAACGGTCCGGTATTCCATGCGGTGCTGAAGTTTTCCCACACCGGCCGGGAAGGAATCCATTCCGGCGGAAAGATCATCGTCTCCGGCAACGTCTTGAGCGAGGTCGAGAGCATCCAGAAGAACGGCATTGCGAAGACGAGCACGAGCGCGAGCAGGGCCAGTACGTTCGCCGCCCGCAGACAAAGCCGAAGCGCTCTCCGCCAGCCGATTCGCCTCCAGCTTGCGCGCACCGCCGTCTGACGGCCGATGACCGCCTCCGCTCCGCCCGCGCCAATCGTGCGATTCGCTTGATTCACATTCGTTTCCTCCCTTCTACCGGTAGTGAATGCGCCGCGCCAGCAGCCTGAAGTACACGATCGTCAAAGCTCCGACAATGACGAGCAAAATGACGCCGGCGGCCGAGGCGTAGCCGATTTTGAAAAACCGGAACCCGTTCTCGTAAATATAATAGACAAGCGTATTGGTCGAATTGACCGGACCGCCCTGCGTCATAATGGCGATCGTCTCGAATACCTGGAACGACCCGATCAGATTGATGATAACGAGGAAGAAAATCGTCGGCGACAGCATGGGCAGCGTCAGCTTCGCGAACGTCGTCCACGGCTTCGACTCGTCGAGCGCCGCCGCTTCGTAGATATCGTCCGGAATGCTCTGCAAGCCGGCGATAAAAACGAGCGTATTGTAGCCGAGCCCTTTCCATACCGCGACGATGACGAGCGACACCAGCGACGTGCCCGGATGCGACAGCCATTGCAGCGGCCCGAATCCGAACAGGCCGATGATCCAGTTCAGCAGTCCGTATTCGGGGTCCATCAGCCAACTCCACAGCAGCGAGATCGAGACGAGCGAAATGATATGGGGGCTGAAGATCGCGCCTTGCACAAAACCGTGAAAAAGGCTTTTCCGGTTGAGCCACAACGCGAGCAGCAGCGCCAGAATTGTCGTAAGCGTGACGGTGAGAAGCGTATAAATCGTCGTATTGGACAGCACCTTCATGAAATCGGAATCGGTCAGCAAGTCCCGGAAATTCGCCAGACCGACGAACGTTTTGGTCGGGCTGACGAAGTTCCAGTCGAACAGGCTCAAGTAGATCATGTAAAAGATCGGATAAAGGAAAAACATCGTGAAAATGACAATCGCCGGCGCAACCATTCCGTACGGACGAAGCTTGTACCAAATCGTCATGTCACACGCCTCCGGCCGTCGCGAGCCGCTTCGCGAGCGTTCGCACGCCGCGCCGGCGCTCCCCGTTCGGTCCGAAAAAGTACAGCTGCTCGTACGGCACGGCGACTGTGGCGGACGCTTCGGTCAAGAGCGGCTCCAGGTACGTCTTGGCGAAAAAGGTGCAGGAACGGGACCTGATCTGGTACACGTTCTCCGCCCCGAGACTTTCGCGGGTCACAATTTCCCCTTCCAGGCGGAAGCCTTCGATGGATTTTCCGATCAGCGCCTGTTCCGGACGGAAGCCGACATAACTTACCCCTTCTCCGTTTTCCAGCTCGAGTCCGTACGCGTCGCGGATGTCGATGATATTCATCGCCGGCGTGCCGATAAATTGGGCGGTGAACAGATTCGCAGGGTCGTGGTACAGCTTCGAGGGGATATCCGCCTGCTGGATGACGCCTCTATCCATCACCACGATTTCATCACCCATCGACATCGCCTCCACCTGGTCATGCGTCACATAGACGAACGTCGTGCCGAGCCGCTTGTGCAGCTGGATCAGCTCCGTGCGCATCTGGTTGCGCAGCTTGGCGTCCAGATTGGAGAGCGGCTCGTCCAGGATGAACACCTGCGGCTGCTTCACCATGGCGCGGGCCAACGCGACCCGCTGGCGCTGTCCGCCCGACAGCTGCTGCGGTTTCTTGTCCAGATAGGGCGCAAGACCGACGATTTCGGAGATGTCATGGACGAGCGACTGCCGTTCCTTGCCCGGCATGCCCCGGTTTTTCAGCCCGAATTCGATATTGCCGCGAACGGTCATCGTCGGATACAAGGCGTAATTTTGAAACACCATGGCGACGTTTCGCTTGCCCGGAGGCACATCGTTCACGCACGTTCCGCCGATCCAGATTTCGCCGGCGGTCTGCTTCTCAAGCCCGGCGATCATGCGCAGCGTCGTCGACTTGCCGCAGCCCGACGGACCGACAAGCACAGTGAACGACCCGTCCCTGATCGTCAGGTTCAAATTGCGGATTACCGTTTCGTCCTTGAATGTCTTTTCGATGCCCAGCAGCTCGATCTTCGCCATCCGTCAGCAACCTCCCCTTTGGATTATGAAAAATTCTGCCGCCGTCCGCATTACTTGGCGAGCAGCTTGTTCGCCTTTTTAGCCGCTTCGTTCATAATATCCTGCGGATTTGCGTTCGGATCGAGAATGGCTTTCTCGATCGCTTCTTTCATAATTTTGGTCACTTCCGGATAGGCGTTCTCCATCGGACGCGGTCTTGCGTATTCAAGCTGGTCAACGGCCACCTTGTACTGCGGGAATTCCTTGAAGTGAGTCTGCAGCTCTTCGCTCTCGATAGCGGTCAAACGGGTCGGCAAATATCCGACGTGCTTGTGCTGATAAATCGTATTTTCCGTGGACGTCATAAACATGATGAATTCCCATGCCGCTTCCTTCTCCTCGTCGCTCAGCTTGGAGGTCATGACGAGCTGACAGCCGCCTGTCGGCACGCCGTAGCTTTTGTTGGCCGGCATGAACGATGCGGCGAGCTCAAATCCGTTGCCTTTGGCGATTTCCAGGCTGCCGGATACGCCCGCGGTCGATCCGAACTTGAAGGCCGACAGCTGATTCGCCCAATCTTTGTCCGCAGTCGCACCGGCTTCGTCGCCGACGGGAATTTTCAGCAGCCCTTCCTTGGCCAGCCGCTGCCAAAATTCGACCGGCGCGACGCCTTCGGGCGATTGAAACGCGGCCGACTTGCCGTCCTCGGACAGCACCGTGCCGCCGCTTTGCGCGACGAGCGCTTCATAGAACCAGATATCGACCGGCATCGTCATGGCGGTCTTTCCATGCTCCTTGAGTACTCGCGCATACTGCTCCAGCTCATCCCATGTTTTCGGCCCTTCCGGATCGAGTCCCGCTTCCTTCAGCATCGTGGCGTTTTTGTACATGATCGGCGTGCTCCGCATAAAAGGAAGGCCGTACAGCTTGCCGTCCACATAGGCGTTGCCCATCAGTCCCGGAATGAAATCGTCGAGCTTCACCTTCTCCTTGTCCCGATCCGCGAAAGCGGTCAATTCCTGCAGCATGCCCGATCTGGCGAATACGCCGGTCGAGGCGATTTCGAGATCCGTAACGGCAGGGGCGTTGCCTGCCGCGAAGGCGGCCTGAACTTTGGCATGCAGATCGTCATAATTGCCTTGATGCTCCGCAACGACTTCGATCCGGTCCTGCGACGCGTTGAACTGTTCCACCAGATGACGCTTCGCCTCCTCGATCTTGTCGCCGAACGCATACCAGTACTTGATCGTTATTTTTTTGTCCGATGATCCTGCCGCTGCAGTCGTACCGGACGTGGCTCCGCCCGTCCCTGCCGCGCTGCCGCCGTTTCCGTTCGAGCCGCATGCCGCCGTCGCGACCGCCAGCGCGATGACAAGCGCCTGCAATGCAATCCTCTTTACCATCTTCCATACCTCCGTTTCGAATAGGGACATTGTCTGATGCAGCAAAAAAAGAAACCCGAATCCGGCCGCCAGGTCTTCAAGGGACCGCGGCTTCATCAGGTTTCTCCATCGCTCCAACCGAATGTATTTACTTGTCAATGCTTATCCCAATCATAGCGACGAACTGTTAATGCCGTGTCAACGGAATGATAAGATTATTTGAACGTATGCCGCCATAATTCCGGTTTGGAAGAAGAGACGGCGGTCGCTCCGTTGCCGAGGCATTCCAGCGCCTGGTCCCGGTCGAACAGCAGCCCGCCGGCCACGACCGGCAGCGGCGTCAGCGCTTGGACCCGGCGCAGCGCTTCGGGAATTCGGGCGGGCATCACTTCGACGATGTCCGGCTCGGCATTGCTCAGACTGTTCGCGATATTGTCCAACCCTTCCGTATCGACGAGAAAAAAACGCTGGATGGCGATGAGGCCCATTTTTTTGGCCGTCTTCACGACGTTCGTTTTCGTCGTCACGATCCCGTCCGGCTTGACCGTCTTGGCCAGGTAGTCCAGGCCGTAATAATCGGTGCTCAACCCGCCAATCTTTTCCAGATGCAGAAATACCGGCAGCCGGTGCGACTTGTAAAGCTCGACGTAGTTTCTCACGACGCCGATATGACCGGTCAGCAGAAATACGCCGCCCAGCTTCTCGCGATAGGCCAGCGCGATTTCGATATGCTTCGCTTCTTTGACCGAAGCGATCATCGGGCGCGCATGCAGCCCCCGGATAAAGGCTTCGAGCGCCGTCTTCGACATGGATGCGGCCCCTTAACGCGGCAGGCCGGCCGCCATGAGCGGCACGGTCGCTTCGCGGTCCGCCTCCTGACCGCGGGCGTCCGGGTTGTGCCTGAAGCGCGGCATATGCCGGTGCAGCACCTGCGCACGGCCGAACAGGTCCGCATCCGGACAATCGACGGCTCGAATGCGAATCTCGCGATCGCCGATGTCGACAATCCGGAATCCGGGTTGATCGAGGCAGGCGGACAGCTGCACGAACGTCCAACCCTGTTGCCGCACGATCGAATCGACATGGGTATGGCCGTTGAAATAAACGCCGCTTCCCTGTTTCTGGCGCAATATTCGCCACATCTCGATATCGGGATGGATCGAGCCTTTATCCACTTCCGATCTGGCGGTCGTCCGATGCACCGGATGATGGGCGAAGACGAGCAGCGGTCTGGATGCCGATGTGCGGACTTTCTCTTCAAACCATTGCAGCTGTTCTTCGTCGATCCAGCCGCCCCAGTTTTCCGGTTCCATCTCCCGGGCCGTATCCAGAAACAGAAGCACCGCTTCGTCCGTTTCGATCGCATGGTACCGCCTGCCGCCCGTCAAGCGCAACACGTCCGCTCTCGGCTGAACGTACAGATCGTGGTTGCCCAGCACATGCACGAACGTCCGTTCTTTCCGGCGCAGAAGCGCATATACGTCCCGAAGCTCCGATTCGGAACCGCTGTTCGTCAAATCCCCCAGTGAAATATGGAGATCCGCATCGGTTTCGAGAAAATAACCCAGCAGCTTCTCATAAAAAGCGTCGCGCGCTTCCGCCCACCCCGGCACTGCCGGATCGACGTCATGATAATGCAGATCGCCCATCAACATCAGCCGCATTTTCCCGTTCCTCCCGTTTCACGATTTTGCTTGCGTTCTCATTGTAACAGCCGTTTGTTGCGGGATCGTTAAATCGGGCAGTAGATTTTGTAAAATTGCGCGCGCCGGCCCGCCTTGCTGGACTTCCTTACCGAATCTGGTACAATAGCGGTAAGGTCTCGGATCGCAGAGGCCTTATATTTCTATAGGGAGGGAATCGGGATGAGAAATCCGAACTGCTTGCTCTTCGAAGCGCACATTCCGTACTTGGGAGGTGAGATATACGATGAACCTTAGAGAATCGGATTTGCCCGGAATCGGCCGGAAATACGAGCTGCACACCCGCAGCGGTGAACGGCTCGTCATCATTATTCACAATGACGAACGCCGCGAAATCTATCACATGGACCCTGACGACCCCGACGACATTTTGTCAACCGTGACGTTCGACGACGATGAAGCGCGGATGATATCGGCCATCCTTGCCGGCATCACCTACAAGCCGAAAGCGCTGGAGCAGCTCGAGATGGTGCTCGACGATCTCGTCATCGAATGGATACGCCTCGACGCGAGTTGCGGCTGCGTCGGCCGGCCGATCGGCGAGCTCGATATTCGCCGCAAAACAGGCGCGATCATTATCGCGATCGTGGAGAAAAACAAAGCCGCGATTATCAATCCCGGTCCGCATCATATCCTGACCGGCGGAACGACGGCCATTGTAGCGGGGGAGCGAATGAACCTGCATAAGTTGAAAATGCTGCTGCAGAACGGAAGTGAATAGCGATGGACATGATCATTTTCGAGGTCGGGCTCGCCCTGGCGCTGATCAGCATCGTAGGATTGCTTTCCGCCAAGCTCCGGTTTTCGGTCATTCCGTTCTATATTTTGATCGGAATGGCCGTCGGCCCTCACGCTCCCCATTTTTGGATCATCGACTTGCGGTTTATCGAAAGCTCGGATGTCATCGACTTTATGGGGCGCCTCGGCATCCTGTTTCTGCTGTTTTATCTCGGACTGGAATTTTCCGTCGCACGCCTGCTCAAATCCGGAAAAGCGATACTGGCCGGCGGACTGTTCTATGTGGCGCTTAATTTTATTTCCGGACTGCTCATGGGCTGGTTCATGGATTTGCCGCTCAAGGAGACGCTTGTCGTATGCGGCATTATGACCAGCTCGTCGACGGCGATCGTCGCCAAAGTGCTGGTCGATCTGAAGCGGACGGCCAATCCCGAAACGGAACTGATTATGGGCATGATCATGTTCGACGATCTGTTCATTGCCGTTCACATCTCGATCCTGTCCGGTCTTGTGCTGAGCGGCGCGACATCTGTCGGCGGCGTGTTGCTCGTTTCGGCGTCCGCGCTGCTGTTTATTCTGTGCTTCCTCATAATCGGGCGCAAGCTGGTCAAATATTTCGATCTCGCGCTGCGCGTTCCTTCTAGCGAACTGTTTTTACTCCTCGTCATGACGATGTTGTTTCTTGTCGCCGGTTTCTCGGAGACGCTTCATGTCGCCGAAGCGATCGGCGCCTTGATGATCGGTCTCGTGCTGGGCGAATCCGCCCATGTGAAGCGAATCGAAAGCCTGGTCGTCCCGTTCCGGGACTTCTTCGGCGCCATCTTCTTCTTCGGCTTCGGCCTGACCATCCAGCCGTCCACGCTGGGCGGCGCCGTAGGCATGGCCGTGCTCGCGGTCATCCTTACCTTGCTCGCCAACCTCGCGGCAGGCTTCATCGCCGGCCGCCTGTCGGGCAATTCGTCTCGCGCCTCGCTTAATGTCGGACTGACGCTCGTCTCCCGCGGGGAGTTTTCGATCATTATGGCCAATATCGGCAAAGCCGGAGGTTTGATGCCGGCTATCCAATCCTTCGCCGTTCTGTACGTGCTGCTGCTCGCCGTCCTCGGTCCGCTGCTGACCAAAGAATCGAAGAGGATTCACCAGTACAGTCGGACGGTATCGGATAAAATCCGGCAAACAAGTCTGTTCAAACGAAAGGAAAACGAGAAAGAAGAAGATTAATATCGAAAACAATTCGCTTCATTTATATTTAATGTTGTTAAACACCAACATCCTGCGGCCGCCCTGTTGACGGACAGCCGCAGGATGTTTGCAATTCGCCTGGATTTACGATTTACGCGCGTTGGAAATGTTGGGCTCTTGCCGCTTGAGCCGCTTGAACCATATTGCGCAGCGCCGGAACCGTTTCGGCCAGGCCGCGCGTTTTCAACCCGCAGTCCGGGTTAATCCAGAACAATTCGGGACGAAGCACCCGGAGCGCGCGGTCGATCATGTCGGACATCTCTTCGACGCTAGGCACGCGCGGGCTGTGGATGTCGTAAACGCCGAGGCCGATGCCGTGGTCGTAATCGTGCTGTTCGAAGCTGGAGATGAGCTCGCCGTGGCTTCTCGACGATTCGATCGAGATGACGTCGGCATCGAGAGAACGGATGGCGTCAATCATATCGTGGAACTCGCAATAGCACATATGCGTATGAATTTGCGTCGTATCCTTTACCCCCGACGTAGCGAGGCGGAACGCTTTGACGGCCCATTGCAGATAGGCGTCCTGATCCTCCTGCTTGAGCGGCAAGCCTTCGCGCAAAGCCGGCTCGTCGACCTGGATCATCTCGATGCCGGCTTTCTCCAGCGCGAGCACTTCTTGCCGGAGCGCCAAGGCGATCTGGTTCGCCACCTGCTCGCGGCTCAGATCGTCGCGTACGAACGACCAGTTCAATATCGTAATCGGCCCCGTCAGCATGCCTTTCACCGGACGATCCGTCAGCGACTGCGCATATACGCTTTCCTTCACCGTCATCGGCTGTACGAATGCGACGTCGGCGTAAATAACCGGCGGCTTGACGCAGCGCGAACCGTACGATTGCACCCAACCGTTCCGGGTAAAGACGAAGCCGTCCAGCTTCTCGCCGAAATATTCGACCATATCCGTCCGTTCGAATTCGCCGTGAACCAGCACGTCGATTCCGATTTTCTCCTGCAGCCGGATACATGCCTCAATTTGCTCTTTCATAAACGCTTCGTACTGCGCATCGTTCCATTCGCCCCGCCGCCACTTCAGCCGCGCCTGCCGCACTTCCGGCGTCTGCGGGAAGCTGCCGATCGTCGTCGTCGGCAGCGGCGGAAGCTGCCATTTGTTCCGCTGCAGCTCGAACCGTTCGGAGAACGGCCGATTGCGGGAATCCGGGATATCCGCCAATTGACGCAAACCGCTGGCGACGTCCTCCCGGTTTCGCTCCGGCAGAAGGCGGAATGCGTTCAGCGCTTCGCGGCTAGCTGCAAGCTCGGCTTCCACCGCCTGCTCGCCTTGCCGGACTGCGGCGCGCAGAATGCGCAGTTCGTCCAGCTTCTCCTCGGCGAATGCGAGCGCTCCGCGCACGACGGGGTCAAGCCCGCTCTCCGCTCTCGTGCTGACGGGAACGTGCAGCAAGCTGCACGACGGCTGGAGAATCAATCGCTCAAGCGGAACAACGGCCGCTATGCGCCGGATCGCCTCCAGCTTCGCATCGAGATCCGCCCGCCATATGTTGCGGCCGTCGATCAGGCCGGCGCCCAGCACTTTATCTTCCGGCCATCCGAATTGTTCGAGCGCTTTGGCGTTTTTGCCGCCGTCGTGAACAAAATCGAGACCGATGCCGTCGACGGAAAGCGACGTGATTTTCTCAAAATTATCGACACCTTCAAAGTAGGTTTGCAGCATAATCCGAAGACCGGCCGTTTGCTCGCGAATGCGGCGATATAGATGCTCCACAAGCTTCCACTCGTCTGCGGTGACGTTCGTCGCAAGGTACGGCTCGTCGATTTGCACCCATTGGACGCCTTCCCGCTCCAGCTCGGTCAGCATCTGAATGTACACCGGGAGAAATTGTTCGATTTTTTCCGCCAGACGTCCGGCCTCGAAGCCTTTGGACAGCTTCAGAAACGTGAATAAACCGACGACGACAGGCTTGCCCTCGATGCCTGCGCGATTTTTGGCAAAACGGTACGCTTCCAGCGGTTTGTTCACGGTCAGACGCGGCACGATGCCGCCGATTTCGGGCACGATGTAATGGTAATTTGTATTGAACCATTTCGTCATTTCGCAAGCCGTCGCCTGCGCGTTGCCCCTGGCCATCGCAAAATAGACCGAAAGCGGTACAGGCCCCCCCTCGTGCCGGTATCGTTCGGGCACTACGCCGAACATGACGGCCATATCGAGCATATGATCGTACAGCGTAAAGTCGCCTACCGGGATCAGGTCGACGCCCTTCGCCTGCTGAACCTTCAACAGCTCGAGCTGTATCCGGTCCATTTCCGCCCGGAACGCTTCTTCCTCAAGCTTGCCCGCCCAGAACGACTCGAGCGCTTTCTTCCACTCGCGGTTTTCCCCGATTCTCGGGTAACCCAAATTGCTGATGATCAGTTCCGTCTTCATCTGTTTCTCCCATCCTTCCTCTGTTCGGCCTCTCTTGTCACAACGAAAAAAAGGCGTCTTTCCCCGTCAATAGGTATAGGGAAAGACGCCTGGCTCATTCCAGACGATCGCCTAACACCTCCCTATCACCCGTAGGTACATGCAGTGTTGTCGAAACAGGCAGGTCTCCTGGCTCCGGCGTCAACATCTATCGCGACCTTCCCGGCTAAAAGCTCCAGCCAGTGGCTGTCTCGCGACGACTCTTCCGTTACAGTGGCGGGACCGCGTCGGGTTTGCACCGAACTTCCCTTTTAAGCATACCGGTCACCTGATTGGCGGCGGTACGCACCTGTTCCCGTTATGAAATTGTTCATTCAAAGTGTACATCTAAGAATACATGCATTTAATCCGGTTGTCCAGCGTTTTCGTGAAATAAACGGGACTTTCGAACTTTTTGTGAATAATGGCGGGGATGCAGACGCACCATAATATTGCGCGCGTGTCGTCCGTCTGCGCCTTTTGCCATCCTGATGCTACTATACACCATGGAGCAGCATTCCGCATTTAAAAAAAAGACTCTTCCGGAACACGAAACATATTCCGAAAGAGCCTCAAGCCCGCAGCGATCAGAATCGCGCTGCCGCTTCGGCCGTCCGACGCAAACCATCTTCGATAATTTGCTGCGCCCGATCGGGGAATTGATTATGGCCTTCGATGACAATTTCCTCGGGCCGGATACCCCACAAGCCGATCGCGCTGTTGACGAAGCGGCTGGCCGATTCATGGGCGGCCATCAATTCATTCGAATAGTCGCCGCCGCGCGCGCTGAGCAGAACGGTTTTCTTGTCGCCCGCCAGTCCGACCGGACCTTCGGCGGTATATTTGAACGTTTTGCCGGCTTGCGCCAAATAGGAGATATACGTGACGAGCGGCGCCGGAACCGTATAATTCCACAGCGGGAACGCGATCACGACCTTGTCGGATTCCAGAAACTGATTCAGATAAAAATCGATTGTATCCGCAATCTCCTGCTCCTCGGCAGTCAACTCGAGCGATTGGCTCCGTTTGTAAAGCGCCGTAATGGCCGTGTTGCCGTAGTACGGAAGATTCAATTTATAAAGATCGAGTTCGGTAATCTGATCGTCCGGATGAGCTTCCCGATACGTTTTCAGAAAAGTCTCGTACATTTGGACGCTAACCGATTGTTCCGCAGGGCGGTCATTTGCTTTGACGAATAATACCTTGGACATGTTGGGTATGCAACCTCCTCTAGTTGTATGCATGTGACACCGCTTCGGGCTCGGACGCCACATTGCACATTATAATTTAGTCCCTATAATAATTCAAGTAACTTTTAGCCAACAAGTTTTACCCGTTTCCTCCACCTCTTTCTTCTTTATAGTAAAATGGACCGGCATTCGGACTTTTTTTCCCCTATCCTTCCGTTTCCGGTTAAAAAGTTGTTTCCAGACTTAAAAAAAGTTTTGCAGTTCGCCGGCAAAAGGACTAGAATATGAAGGTAGATAAATTCGGACCGGTACCAATCCTGCGTTTTTTGTGAAATTATTCACATCTATTCGAAGGCGGAGTCATTACCGTTCCGGCACAACAATATGTCGCAGACAAGGGAGGCTTTTTGCATCATGGCAGAAACATTGTCGCAAGAAGTGGAACACGAAGCTTCGACTGGCCGCGTGGAGACGGATATTCTCGACCAGTTGATGAAGCCCGAAGTTCAACGATCGCTCTCCGAGCTGGTGGAAAATTTGCCCAAGCTGGCGGAGATGGTCACGCTGCTGACGAAAGCGTACGACTTTGCCCAGTCGGTGGCGACGGACCGCATCCTCATCGAAGATTTGAAAGGCGGAATCGGAGAATTCGTCAAACCGATTCAGGAGAAAGTGAAAGGCGTTGCCGCAGCGGCAATCGAGGCAAACGAACGCGTGCAGACGGAGTCGGCGACGATCGGACTGTTCGGCTTGTTGAAAATGTTGAAAGATCCGCAAGTACAAAAAACGCTCCGCTTTATCCAGGCGTTCCTGGATGTGTCGGCGGAACGTCAAAAGCAGCGTTAATCCCGTACCGTATTTGATATCCAGAACAGGAGGATCAGCATGTCAAAGCACATTGTAATACTGGGCGGCGGCTATGGCGGGCTGCTGACTGCGCTGACCGCACGCAAATATCTTTCAGCAGAAGAAGCACAGATCACCCTTGTCAACAAGACTCCGTTTCATCAAATTGTGACGGAACTGCACCGTCTGGCCGTCGGCGGCCTGAACGAAGGCAACGTCGCGCTGCCGCTCGAGAAGCTGCTGCGCGGCAAAGATGTCGATATCCGCATCAATACGGTCGAAAAGATCGCCCTGGACCAGAAGCAAGTGTCGCTTGCGAACGGCGCTTCGATCAGCTACGATACCCTCGTTATCGCGCTGGGCAGCGAAACGGCGTTTTTCGGCATTCCGGGGCTCGAAGAAAACAGCTTCACCCTGAAATCGGTCGAAGACGCCAACCGCATTCGCGCGCATGTCGAAGCCCGCATCGACGCATACGCACAGTCGAAAAATAAAGCCGACGCGACGATCGTCATCGGCGGCGGCGGCCTGTCCGGCATTGAATTGATCGGCGAACTGACGGACATGCTCCCTTCCTGGTGCGAGAAAAAAGGCGTCGATTTCAACGATATTACGCTCTACTGCGTCGAAGCGGCTCCTTCCATTTTGGCCGGATTTACGCCGGATCTGGTGGAACGCGCCAAGACGAGCCTGGAAAAACGCGGCGTCCGCATTTTGACCGGGGTCGCCGTTACGGAAGTGCAAGGCAACAACGTCATTCTGAAAGACGGCACGAAAATCGAAGCGAACACGCTCGTCTGGACCGGCGGCGTAACCGGTTCCCCGGTTGTCGCCAATTCGGGCATCGAAACGGTTCGCGGACGCGCAACGGTCAACGAATATTTGCAGTCGACCTCGCATCCGGACGTATTCCTCGCCGGAGACAGCGCTGTCGTCATGAGTCCGGAAGGCCGTCCTTATCCGCCCAGCGCGCAAATCGCGTGGCAAATGGGCGAAACGGTCGGCTACAACGTATTCGCCGCATATAAAGGCGGTCCGTTGAAAGCTTTCAAGCCGGTCTTCTCCGGCACCCTTGCGAGCCTCGGCCGCAAAGACGCGATCGGCACGATCGGCGGCAACCAGACGAAGCTGAAAGGCCTCCCGGCATCGCTGATGAAAGAAGCGAGCAATATCCGCTATTTGTCCCATATTAACGGTCTCTTCTCGCTTGTATATTAAAGCGGTCCTGCGAAGGCGGGAAAAACCGGCTGCTATGGCCGGTTTTTTCCGCCTTCTTTTTTCGCTGTCGGCCGGAAACAAGTTTGAAATTGTTGCGGCATGAAATCGAAATAACAGGATGCTATACTTGTCAGCATGGTGTTCCTCCCGGAATGATGTTACACTTTTGGTATGGCTACGTCGAACAAGGAGAATGATGAGCGTTGAAAAAAGGCCTTATTTTATTTTTGTTCACCAGTTTGGTCATGTTGTCCGCTGGGTGCGGCAGCCTCCTCTCCGGACTTTCCGGCAGCCATAACGTCGGATCGGAGCAGACGCAGCCGAATGATCCGGCCGCAGACGCCGACGATACGACGGAGAACGAACCGTCGAAGCCGGCGGACGCGGCGCCGGAACCGCCGGAGCGGGAGAACGCGGCGCAGGAGCATCCCGGTACGGATAAGCCGGACGCGGAGAAGCCGCCGGTAGATAAGCCGAACTCGCCGCCGGAACGGGAAGGGCCGGTTCAGGAGACGGCGGGCAAAATCGGCGATTTGATGGTGGTTGCGAATCCGGACAGCTTAGCCGTACTGATTAACAAGCAGTATACGCTGCCGGAAAATTACGAGCCGGAAGACCTCGTATATCCCGACGTTCCGTTTATTTTCAGCGAGAAGGTCGACAAGCGCAAGCTTCGCAAAGAAGCCGCGGAAGCGCTGGAGAAATTGTTCGCGGGTGCGAAGGAAGACGGCATCGAGCTTGCCGGCGTGTCCGGATACCGTTCGTACGAACGGCAAAAAGAGCTGTTCGAAAGCTATGTCAAACGGGACGGCGAGGAGAAGGCACGCACGTACAGCGCGTTGCCCGGAACGAGCGAGCACCAGACCGGCTTGTCGATCGACGTCTCCGGAAGCGACGGCCGCTGTGCGGCCCAGGATTGTTTCGCCGGCACGCCCGAGGCCGAATGGCTGGCGGAGCATGCGGCCGAATACGGCTTTATTATCCGTTACCCGGAAGGGAAAGAGGACATTACCGGATACAAATATGAGCCGTGGCATATTCGCTATGTCGGAATCGAGATCGCGAAAGAAATCGCCGAGCGTAACATTACGTTGGAAGAGTATTACCAGGCCGTACCGGTTTCCGGAAAGTAACTGACAAGCGCATGTTCCCGTCATGGAAACATGCGCTTGCATTAACCGATTCTATCATCGGATCTTTCTCTATTTTTCTCCTCCCTGCCCCTCTTTATACGTTCTCTCTTCAAATCCGGTTAACAGGTTGCCATCGTGACCGGACCGGCCAAAACGGGGCGCATAACCTGAAGCGAGGTGAACGCCGCTATGGTGGAAAAAACGATACTGCCCTTCGGGGAACCGATACTTCGAAAAACGGCGAAGCCTGTGGCGGAATTCAATGCCAAACTGTTCAAATGGCTGGACGACATGGCCGATACTTTGTATGCGGCCGAAGGGCGGGCCGGCCTGGCCGCGCCGCAAATCGGCATTCTTCGGCGCATCGTAGTGATGGACTGCGGAGACGGATTGATCGAGCTGATCAATCCGGAAATTATCGAAGCGCGCGGCTCGCAAACGGGTCCGGAAGCGTGCCTGTCGTTCCCCGGGTATACCGGCTTGGTGGAACGTGCCAAGTATGTGAAGGTCAGAACATTCGACCGGAACGGAGAGCCGCACATACTGGAAGCCGAAGACTATAAGGCGGTCTGCATGCAGCACGAGATCGATCATTTGAACGGCATTCTGTTCATCGACCGCGTCATCGGCGATTATTTGTATCACGAACAAACGCAGCATAAAATAAGCGTGCTGCATGCGCTAAAACTGAGCCATGCCCAAACACCCGGATGAATCGGGACAACTTGCAGCCGGAAACCCGGTCTCCAACGTTCCGCTGCAGCGTCGGCGAGAAGATGCCCGACTTGCATTCAGGATAAGTCTAGAACGCCATCGCGAGCAGTTCGATCAGATCGTCCCCGCGGTAGACGCCCGTCACGCCGTCCGTTCGCACCGCCCGTTCGCCGTCGAATCGCCGTGCATCCGCCTGCTCCGTATGCAGGAAGCGGATCGTCAGTTCGTACGGTCCCGGCAGCCGCAGCGGCGCCGGTTTGACCGGCTGGCGAACGGCCGCTGCGACGGCCTCCTTCAGCTCGGCGCGCACGCGCTGTGGCGCTTTCAAGAGCGCAGCATGGCGTCCGGTCGCCGTTTTCGTCGCATAGGTCGCGACGCCCGGCAGCTCGGCCTGCGCTTCCTTGCACGTCTTGTCGTCCCCCGATACGAAGACGACGGGAACGCCGTACATCCCGAACCATAACGCGTCCAGTCCGATTTCCCCGATCGGGCGGCCGTTCAGCCTGAGCGATTGCCAGCCCTGGGACGTCATCGTATGATCCCGCACCGCTTCCATCGTCCCTCCCATTGCATGATAGCCGATCAGCAGCACGCCGTCGAAGGTGCTGTCGATCCCGGGAAAACGACGTTCCACGCGCGTCGCTCCCATGACATATTCGGCGCCGGGATGCAGCAGCTCGGGGATGAAATTAAAGCCGCTGCCGTGCGCGTCCTTGACCACGACCCGGCTCGCCCCCGCTTCTAGCAGCGCCTCCGTGACCGCATTCGCCTCCAATGTCAACAACCGTCTCGCTTCTTCGTACAGCGGCTCGCCGCGCAGCAGTTGCTCCCGCAATACGACGCCGGCGATGCCTTCCATATCGACGCTGACATAATACTTCATCGGCCTGTTCTCCTCTCCTTTGTTCCGCCGTTACAGCTTCATTATAGCCGCCCGTTCGACTGGAATCTATCGTCATTTTTAATATAACGGACGGAGTTATCCTCCGAAATCTCGCTTTTTCCTTTGCCGTCCCCCAAGCCGGGCCTCCTTTACAGCGTATCGAATATTGACTATACTTGTACAAAGCTTTATTGCGAACGTGTAAAACTTTCGATCCGGGATGGTCCAATGCTCTATTATTTTATTGCGCTGTCGGCCGCGGCTATCGTCCTGCTCACGGTCAATCCGCGAAGCGGCGCCAACCGTTGGGCGGCATTCTTTCTGTTCAGCGCCGGCATCGGCGGACTCGCCTATACGATCCGCGATTCCGTATTGCCCGGCTATCCGGAAGGTTGGCTGCTTCGGCTTGAGCAATGGCTGGAAATCGCCAACCATACGTTGACGCCCTACGGCGTCGTCATGTTCGCGGTCGCCTATTCGGGCGTGTTCGGCGGCGGCGCCCGCAAGCTTCTGACGTATGCGCTGCTGCTGCCCGTCGTCGCGACATTTCTGCTCACGCCGACCGGCCCGGCGCTCCGTCTCGACTTCACCGTTCTGCTGTTGTGGGTCGGTCCGTATTACTTGTTCGCCTGCGCCATGCTGTTCTATTCCTGGCGGAACGACACGGACCGGGACAAGCGCAAAAGCCGGTTCATTACGTTCATTCTGATTGCGCCCACTTTGCTAGCCATCCTGGTCTTCATCAATATCGCGCGGGCGTTCGATCCGTCGTTCCCCTTTTTCGGCTATGTATCGGTATTTATCGGCTATTCCCTTATTGCCGGGGTGCTGTTTTCCTTTGCAAACAGCGTGCTGGGGCTGCGGGTGCGGCTGGAAAGGGAGCAGCTGGACTCGACGATGAAAGCAATCAGTTCGGGAACGGCGATGCTGAACCATACGATCAAAAACGAAATCGGCAAAATTGCCATCAGCACCGACAATCTGCAAGCTGCTTTGACGGACGCTCCTCCGCAAGTGAAGGAAAATTTGCGGATCATCGCCAGAGCGGCGGATCATATGCAAGCGATGGTCGAACGCATTCATCTGCAGGCGCAGCATATCGTGCTGCGCGAGACAGACAACGAGCTGTCCGCTCTCATTCGCGAATGCGTCGAGCGTCTGCGGCCGCTAATCGAAGAGCGCGGCATTATCGTCACAATAGGCGGAGAGCGGGAGATCGCGCTGCGCTGCGACAAGGTTCATGTTCTGGAAGTATTGAACAACGTGCTGGTCAATGCGATCGAAGCGCTTCATCCCGGCGGTCGGGTGGAAATCCGTCTGTCCCGGCGCCGGAAGTACGCCGAAGCGGTCATTCGCGACAACGGGCCCGGTATTCCGAAGGATCGTCTCGGACGGGTCTTTGAACCGTTCTATTCGTCCAAAGGCAGCAGCGGCAACTTCGGCCTCGGCCTGTCGTACTGCTATAACGTAATGGCGAAGAGCGGCGGCTCTATCGACATCGATAGCCGCCCGGGCGAAGGCACGACCGTTACGTTGCTTTTTCCTTATCATACGGGAACAAATTCCCGAAAATCAGGAGGAAAACGATGACCCGCCAGCCAAACGAACAAACGGATATGGCGCCGATTCGGCTCATTCTCGTAGAGGACGATCCGGACTGGGTGACGGCGATGTCCGCCTTCCTCGGCCGCGAGCCGGACTTTGTGCTGACAGGCACCGCCGCGAACGCTGCGGATGCGATCGAGCTGGCGCAAACGGCGGATTTCGACGTCGTCCTGATGGACATTCATCTGTCCGGAGACCGGCTGGACGGCATCTATGCGGCGGCGGATATTGCCGAGCTTCGTCCGCAGGCGAAAATCATTATGCTCACATCGCTTCAGGACGAAAGCATCATCCGCGATTCGTTCACCGCCGGCGCGATCCATTACGTGCCGAAAAGCGATTATCGGCAGCTGCCCCAGGCGATTCGCAGCGTCTATCATCATGCCTACCCGATGGAAGTGCTGCTGAAGGAGTTCGCCCGGCTGAAGCGGGAGGAGCAGCTGAAGCCGCTGACTCCCGCGGAACGCGAGGTTTTGGAGCTGATCGGGCAAGGCTACACGCAGGCGCAAATCGAGCGCAAGCTATACAAATCCGAAAGCACGATCAAAAATCAGGTCAACAAAATATTGAAGAAGCTTGGCGTCAAAAGCAGCAAGGAAGCGGTTCAAAAGGTGCGCCGAAAAGGGTTGTTCAGAAAATAAGAAAATAGTCCGCATGCCGTACTATAAAAATTAGAACTGAACGGGAAGCCGGCCGCGTGATACAATGAATGGCAAGCAGGACGATCACGCTGCTTCCGTTCGCGATCGGGCGGCTTTTGATCGGCCAGAAACGGAGGGATACGCCGTGGAGGACAACTCGACCGCCGTCATTCTGTTCGACGGCATGTGCAACCTGTGCAGCGGCATCGTGCAATTCGTCATTCCGCGCGATCCCAAGCGGCATTTCCGGTTCGCCTCCCTGCAATCGGAGACCGGACGGATGCTGCTCAGCCGCTGCCAACTGCCGACAGACCGCTATAACTCGTTCGTCGTCGTTCACGGGGCGACATGCCGCACGAAATCGGATGCGGCGCTGTACGTTTGCTCCCGTTTAACGGGAGGGTGGCGATTGCTTCGCGTATTCGCCGCCGTCCCGCGGCCGATCCGCGACCGGGTCTACGACTGGGTCGCGCGCAACCGTTACCGCTGGTTCGGACAGCGTTCGTCCTGCTTTATGCCCGATCGCGAGCGCGATCGGGAGCGGTTTTTGCCGTAACGCATAAAGGAGGAACGACGATGGCAGAAGCGGTTTGGCTCCGGCGGCAGCCGGTATATGTCGAGACCGTTATCCGGACGGACATGGAGCGGCTCTGGTTTTGTACGCAGCGGCCGGAACAGCACGAGCAATGGGATTTGCGCTTTTCAAGCATTACGTATTTGCCCAAAGAGGAAGACGATCCGAGGCAGCGGTTTCGGTATACGACGCGCATCGGTTTCGGACTGCGCATTAGCGGTTGCGGCGCGACGAAAGGCGGCATCGCCGGTCGCGGAGGCGAACGGAAGTCCGTATTGGAATTTTGGTCGGATCAGCCGCTGTCGCTCATTCGCCGCGGAAGCGGTTATTGGAAATATACGCCCGTGCCGGGCGGCATCCGGTTTGTGACGAAATACCGGTACGAGACCCGGTTCGGACTGGCCGGAAAGCTGTTTGACAAGCTCGTGTTCCGCCCTCTTATCGGCTGGGCGACGGCCTGGAGCTTCGATTGCTTGCGGATATGGTTGGAGTACGGCATTGCGCCCGCGGTATCCGTACGCAACAGCCTGCGGTTTTGCGTCTCCGTCCTGTCGATTGGGCTGTTCGTCGGCTTTCAGCTCGGCGCCCTCCTATTCAAGCCCGAGCTGTTAAACGGAATCGTCGTACCGGCCGCTCTGAACGCCGCCTTGGGCGGCTGCTTCTTCGCCGCATGGAAGAGCGGCCGCAGGCGTCCGCGGGCTGCGAATTGCCTCCGTTCGGATTCCGGCGCCGTCACGGCGGCCCGGCTGCGGTACGAAGGAGGAGACCGATGAAATCGATCTACGAAATCGCGCTCGGGTCCGACTTTTCACGCCTCCATCCGCGCATCCGGCAGCGATTCTCGCTGCACAGCCAGACGGAAACGGCTGCCGTCGGCCGCGGCGTCATGACCCGGATGTGGTATGCGAAGCAGGTTGCGTTTCCGTTCCTGCACGCCGGCGCGAGCCGCCACCTCATGTTTCCGCAAGGCGGAAAACAAATTCCGTTTGCGATCGAAAATTACGCTTACCGGGACAAATTCGGCCGTGAAACCGTTGCCTGGATTCGCACGTTCCGATTTCCAAACCGCATTCGCCGCTTCGATGCGACGATGATATTCAGCGAGCAGCGGGGATGCATCGTCGACTACATGGGAACCCATCAGCATTTGGCCGTTGATCTCGATATCGGCGTCGCCGACAACGGCGGTATCCGGATCAGGTCCGGCGAGCAGCGTTTTTACGAGAAATGGCTGCAGTTCCGGTTTCCCCTCGCCTTCTCCGGCATCGCCGAAGTGTGCGAATGGTACGACGACAAGAGCGGCCAATACCGTATCGACGTCGATGTCCGTAACAGATGGATCGGCCGGATATTCGGGTATAGCGGCGTCTTCGAGGTCGAGTATTTCCCGCTGAAGCCCGAATGGATTCCGCTTGACGCACGGCCGGTGCGCGAAGAGCGGCGGGAATGAATACGGGAAGCGGCGGCTGCAGCTATCATGCATGCATTACATTACTACGTCATGCCGGAAGCCGATCACTCAACCTGCATACAAAACCTCCAGCGCTATCCGGCAGAAGCAGACAGCTCTGGAGGTTTTGTCGTTAGACTGATCGTATCCCGTTCCGGCGCGAAGGGGTTGACGCGCTAGTTCCTCCCTTGGCGGCCCGGCATCGCTTCACCCTTCCATTCGAGCAATGCCGGGTCAAAAGCCGGAACCAGCCCTTCACGTGCCGCCCGGCCGAGCAAAGCTCGGACCGCCCCGTATCCTTGCTCGCCCAGATCGGCGGTGAAATCGTTGACGTACAAGTCGATATGCGCCTTGGCGACATCGGGCGACATCTCCTGGGCATGCTCCATCACATAGGACATGGAGGCATCCGGATGCGCCCATGCATATTCGACCGAAGCCCGAATCCATCCGGCGATCGCCGCCAGATCCAGCGTCCTGCGGGCGATGATGGCGCCGAGCGGAATCGGCAGCCCCGTATCCTCTTCCCACCAGCTCCCCATATCGGCGACCAGGCTGAGACCGTAAGACGGATACGTGAACCGGGCCTCGTGGATGACCAGGCCGGCGTCGACGATGCCGTCCCGCACGGCCGGCATAATGTCGTGAAACGGCATGACGACGATTTCGCCGACGCCGCCCGGAACGCGCTGCGATGCCCACAGTCGGAACAGCAAATACGCGGTCGAGCGCTCGCTCGGCACGGCGACCCGCTTCCCGGACAGGGCGGCGCCGCCCGACGCCGCCATACCGGGATCGGCCGCCAGCACGAGCGGGCCGCAGCCCCGGCCGAGCGCCCCGCCGCAAGGCAGCAGCGCATATTCCGACAATACCCACGGCAGCGCCGCGTATGAAATTTTCAGAACATCGGGGCCGTTGCCGCTGGCGGCCAGCCCGTTCGTAATGTCGATATCCGCATACGTAACTTCAAGCTGCGGCGCTCCGGGAACAAGCCCGTGCGCCCATGCGTGAAAGACGAACGTGTCGTTCGGACACGGGGAATATGCGATCTTCATGTCAACACCTCCGGTAAAATCGCGCTCGCCTTCTCCAGCGCCGCGAGCGCTTCGCCGATTCGCCAGGCGCTCCGGTCGCGCGGACCGACAGCATTGGATACGGCCCGCAGCTCCAGCGCCGGCACGCCGAACGCCGCTGCGGCGGTCGCGACGCCGAACCCTTCCATCCCTTCCGCCGCGGCTTCCGGGTAACGCGCCGCCAGCTTCGCGGCAGTCTCCGCCGTGCCGGTCGCCGTCGCGACGGTCAGAACCGTACCGACCGCCGCCGCAATACCGGCCGAAGCGATGGCGGCGGCGATTCGCTCCGCCACCTGACGGTCCGCTCCGATCCGCGCGCTGCCGAATCCGAGCTCGTCCACCGGCAGAAAGCCGCCGTCCGCCGTCTCCGCCCCGAAATCGGCGGCAACGATCGCGTCGGCGACCACGACGCTCCCGATCGCGGCTTTGCCGGGAAATCCGCCGGCAATGCCGGCGGACACGGCCAGGCCGTACCCGCCGCCGGCCAGCAGCTGCGCTGTCCGGGCGGCGGCCAAAGCGCTGCCCGCTCCGGTTATGCGGACGTCGAATCGGGGATCGCGGCCGGCTCCGCGCAGCACCGCCTCCCGTTCCGCTTCCACCGATACGGCAATCAAAATGCGCTTCATCGGAGGTTCCCCTTTCCCGGCGGAATGGTCGTATCTTGCAAACATAGCTTGTCTCTCCCTCTGCAAACCAGTACATTAATCGTACCGGACCCCGGTTCAAAACGCAATCGCGTGTTCGGCCCGTACAAGCCCCTAATAAGCCAAATGGCCCGCAAATGCGGCCGCTTTCATCGCATTTGCGGGCTGTTTTCGCAGCATTTGCGGACCGCGGCGTCGGTGCGGCCCATCCGCTACTTGTTCAGCTGGTCGTATGCGTTCTGGTAAATTTCCAGATAACGGTCCAGCTTCAAGCCGTCAAAGCCTTTCACATAGCTGTCCCATTCCGCATCCGTCAGCTGCCGCGAGCCGGTTACGAACTGTGCGAGATTCGAGCGAATGTAGTCGTTGATTTGCGTGCGCAGCTGGTTCGCCTCCTTCGCGTCGGCCGCATCCATGAAGATGCTGAGCGGAAACGTTTCCTCCGGCTCGCGTCCCTCGTAATGATTGGCCGTCTCCATGAACAAACGGTATTCGTAGCCGGTCGGCGAGAACGGATCGTCCGGCGCCGTCCACGATTCGCGAATCGCTCTCGTCCGCCGCGTAATGCCCATCTGATCCCAAATATCGTTTAACGTCGTGCCGATGGACGCATATTCGGGCTTCACGGTATATTGGGCCGGGTTGCCGTGCACGTCCAGCTCTCCCGGCTTCGCTTTCTCGTAATATTTGCCTTCGAACCCGTATTCGTTCATGATCGCATGCTCTTCCGAATACAAATAGTCGGCCAGCTTGATCGCCGCGATCGCTTCCGCTTCGGAAGCTTTGTTCGTGATCGCGAAGTTGCCGTTGCCGTACGACTTGTAGAACCCCGCGTAAGCGACGCCTTTCGGACCGGTTAGCGGAGGAACCGTCACATAGTCTTTATGCCGCGTTTCGCCTTCCGCAATGCTGAAAGCCATTCCGATATGGCCCGCCGTCACCGAGCCGATCAGGTTGTCGCCGTCGCGGTTGCCGAGCTGCTGCAGCTGATCGCCGTTCTGGGTGAACGCCTCTTTATCGATCAAGCCTTCGCTGTACAGACGGTTGATATAGGCGAGACCGTCCCGCCATTCCGGCTGATTGGCCGCCAGCTTCACCTTGCCGTTCTCCATAATAAAGAAGTTCTCGTCGTTGTTGTAGATGAACGAATTCATCAGAAAATTGGCCGGAATCGCATGCCACGTATTAAACGCGCCTGTCAGCGGAATTTCGTCCTGCTGGCCGTTCCCGTTCGGATCGCCTGTCTTGAACGCCTTGAGCACCTCGTAATATTCCTCCGTCGTCGTCGGCAACTTCAGCCCGAGCTTGTCAAGCCAGCCTTTGTTAATCCACAGCTTCTGCGAATACCAGCAATGGAAGCATTCGTTCACATGCGGAAGCGCATAAATATTGCCGTCCGGAGCGGTAATGGCCGCTTTCAGCTCCGAATCCTCGGCGAAAGCCCGCTTGATCTCGACGCCGTATTGCTCGATCAGGTCGTTCAGCGGCTTCAGAATGCCCTGCTGTCCGTACTCGATCTGCTCGGCCTGCGTAAAGTTGCCGGACAGGAACACAGCCGGATAGTCGCCGCTCGCCATCATCAGTTTTTTCTTGTCTTCCGCGTTGGCGGACGGCGCGGCGTCGAACTTGAAGCGGATGTTCAGCTTCTGTTCTTTCGTCACCTCGTTCGTCGAAATATCCTCGATGCGCGGGGGCACCGATACGAACGTCGTCAGCGTCACCGCCCCGTCCCCCGACTCTTCTTCCTCCGCGCTTCCGCCTCCGCCGCCGCTGCAGGCGGCAAGCAGCGCCAATACCATCATCGGCGCCGCGAAACGAACCCACCGTTTTCTCATGTCCCATCTCCTCCTCATTCCGGCCTGATTTCAACCTTTGAGCGAACCGATCATGATGCCCTTGACAAAATATTTTTGCACGAACGGATAAATGGCCAATACCGGCACAGTCGCCACGACAATAAGCGAATATTTGAGCAAATCGCGCAGCCCTTGCCGGGCTACCATCTGATTGGCGTCGACCATCATGCTGGCGTCGATCGAGTTCAGAATCAGAATGTTGCGCAAAATGATTTGCAGCGGATACAGATCCGGCGACTTCAGAAAAATGAGCGCCTCGAAGTACGCGTTCCAGTGACCGACCGCATACATCAGCACGAGGACGGCGATAATCGGTTTGGAGAGCGGCAGCACGACGCGCCACAAAAATCCGATATCGCTGCAGCCGTCCAGCTCCGCCGCCTCGCCGAGCTCCTTCGGAATGGTGGACTGAAAAAAGGTGCGCGCGATAATAACCTGCCAGACGGCCAACGCCCCGGGCAGCAGCATCGCCCATCTCGTATCGAGAAGACCGAGCGCCTTCACGGTCAAATAGTACGGAATCAAGCCGCCGCTGAACATCATGGTGATGACAATGATAACCATCATAAGGCCGCGGCCGAAAAACGTCGGTTTGGAAAGCGGGTAAGCCAGCATGACCGTTAGCGATACATTGATCAGTACTCCGAAAAAGGTGTAGAAAATCGAGTTGGCGTAGCCGGTCAAAATTTGCGGATTGTTGAAGATCGCCTTGTAGCCCGCGAGGCTCGGCTCCACCGGCAGCAGCCATACGCTCCCGCTGACGACCGCCCGCGGCGAGCTGAAGGACGAGCTGACGATGTAAACGAGCGGGTACAGCACCACGACCAGAATGATGACGAGAAAGAGATATACCCCGAACAGGAACAGCTTGTCGCCCCATGATTCCTCGATCCTCGTATGCGCTTTCATCATTTCCCTCCCAACCGCTACCACAGACTGGTCTCGGATACCCTTCGGGCCAGCCAGTTGACGGCGACCAGCAGGATCAGATTGATAACCGAGTTGAACAGGTCGACCGCGGCCGAGAAGCTGAAATTCGCGCCGAGCAGACCGACTTTGTACACGTACGTCGAGATGACTTCGGACGAGCTGATGTTAAGCGGATTTTGCATCAGAAAAATTTTTTCGAACCCGACGTTCATCATTTGGCCCGCGTTCAAAATCAGCATAATAATCGCCGCCGGCATAATGCCCGGGATATCGACGTGAACCACTTTTTGCAGGCGGGACGCCCCGTCGACTCTGGCCGCTTCGTACAACTCTGGATTGATGCCCGCAAGCGCGGCGAGATAGATAACGGCGCCGTAGCCCATCCCCTGCCAGACATTGGAGAGGACGAATATGCTCTTGAAGTAGGCCGGTATGCCCATGAAATTGACCGATTCCATCCCGAGCGCACGGACGATCAGATCGACGAAGCCAAGACGCGGCGATAGAAACAGAATGATCATCGATACCATGACGACGGTCGAAATAAAATAAGGAGCGAACGTCACCATCTGCACCGTTTTTTTAAATACGCGCCCGCCCACCTCGTTCAGCGCCAGAGCCAAAATAATCGGGACCGGGAACCCTACGAGCAGCGAGTACAGACTGATCAGCAGCGTATTTTCGATCAGCATGCTGAAATTCGGCGATTGGAAGAAGTCCTGGAAATGCTTCAACCCTGCCCAATCGCTTCCGGCGAACCCCTTCATAATACTGAAATCCCGAAACGCAATCTGGGCCCCGTACATCGGAACATATTTGAAAATGATGATATAGGCCAAGGGCAGCAGCACAAGCAGATACAGCTGCCAATGCCGCTTCGTCTTGCGAAGGCCGTCCTTGCCCGCCGCCGCCATACGGCTTTTCAGCCCCGGAGATGCCTTTCGCTCCGTCACACCGGTTGCGCCGGTCGAACCCATGCGAACGATCACATCCTTTCGTTGACAAGTGGATAAGGTGCTCGAGGTTCACGATACGGTTCCCGCAACATCCCGGTCAACGGCCGCTTTTCCGCTGCCGCCGACTTTTCCGACTCTCCGCCGCTTGATAATCCGGCGGCGCTCTCTTTTCCGTCCGGCCCGCCGCTCCATTTTCCGCCGGCGCGCCATTTTCCGCTTCGCCGGGTCTTACGTTCCCTTCTTCAACGCCAAAACACCGGCCTCCTTAAGGCGGAGACCGGTGCCGGCGAACGCGGCGGCGAGGTAACGTCGGACGGGCTGAGGGGCGCTTCCCGCTACCTCGCGCGGTAATCGTCATAGGCGGTTTGGTAGAGCTCGATAAAACGGTCCGCTTTCAGCTCCTTTATTTCCCGAACATAGGCGTCCCACTCGGTTTCCAGCCGGCGATGTCCGGTAATGAACGCCACGGTCGCATCGCGCACTTCGCCGTGGATCGACGTTCGCAGCCGTTCGGCCTCCGCCGCCGCTTCCGGCTCCATGAACAGATGCAGCGGCATCACTTCCGCGGGCTCCCTTCCTTCATAATGAAGCTTCGTCTCCGTATACAGCCGGTGCTCGTAGCCTGCAAGCGAATACGGATCGTCCGGCACCGCCCACGATTCGCGGTAATCGCGGCTGCGGTACAGAATGCCCATCTGGCTCCAGCCTTCGTTCTGCACGCTCACCTCCCAAAATTCCGGCCGCACCGCATAGCGGGCCGGACGGCCGTGCTCGTCCTGTTCGCCCGACGCTCCCCGTCTCCACCACAAGTTTTCGGGTCCGAATTCATTCAGCACCGCCGCTTCCTCGCCGTACAAATAATCGGCAAGCCGGATAGCGGCTTCCGCCTCTTCTTCCGATGCCTTGTTCGTAATGGCGAACTGCCCGTATTCCCCGCGGTTGAAATAGCCGGCCGCCGAGTAGCCGTCAGGTCCTGTGAGCGGCGGGACGGTGATGTACGCTTGATGGCGCGTTTCCGCCGGTCCCGCGAACGCCATGCGGATATGCCCGGCCGTCAGGCTGCCGATCCGGTTCGCTTCCGGCGAGCGGGCGAGCTGGACCATCCCGTCGACCGTCTGGGTGAAAGCGGCCGGATCGATCAGCCCTTCGCGGAACAGACGCCGGATATAGGAAAGTCCGTCCCGCCACTCCGGCCGGATGGCGGACAGACTGACTTTGCCGTTCTCGATGACGAAGTAGTCTTCCCCGTTGTAATAAATAAAAGCGCTCATCAGAAAAGCCGTCACATCGACCCGCCAACCGTCCGCCGCGCCGGTCAGCGGCACCTCGTCCGCCTTGCCGTTGCCGTTCGGATCCTGAAGCTTGAACGCCTGCAGTACGCGGTACAGCTCGTCCGTCGATTGCGGAACCGTCAATCCGAGACGTTCCAGCCATTCTGCGTTGATCCACAGCTTCTGCGAGTACCAGCAGTGAAAGCACTCGTTGACGGAAGGAAGCGCATAAATATTGCCGTCCGGAGCGGTAATCGATTTTTTCAGCTGCGGATTGTCCGCGAATCGCTGCCGAATTTGCGGGGCGTACCGGTCGATCAGCGCATTAAGCGGGCGGAGCTTGCCCTGCATGCCGTAGCGAATCTGCTCATACGGCGTCAAATTGCCGGTCAGGAAGACGTCCGGGCCGTCCCCGCCCGCAAGCAGCGCCGCCTTTCGCTCCCGCTGCGCCTCCGCGCTGACCTGCACGAATTGGAAGCGGATGTTCAGCCGCTGCTCCAGATGCCGGGTAAACGCATTCGTCGCAATATCCTCCACCTCGGCCGGCGGCGTGGCGAACACCGTAAGCACGACTTGCGAATGCGGCCATTTCACAGCGTCCGAATCCGTACTTGTGCCGGCCATGTACAGGAACAACATATAAGCCGTCCCGATGACGGCTGCCCCCGCCGCCAAACGGCCGATGAAACGGAAGTTCATGTCCGTCCTCCTCCTCCTTTATCGGTTTGACCGTTCGGATGAAAACCTTTCTTGCGGTAATCTTGCGGAGATATGCCGACAACCCGCCGAAAGACGCGCCTGAACGTCGCGCCGTTCGGATAACCGACCTTCTCCCCGACATCCTGGATGGACAGCGTCTCGTCGGCAAGCCAGACGCGCGCATGGCGGATCCGTACGGTGGTCAGGAAATCGTGGAAATTTTCGCCGAATTCTTCCTTGAACAGCTGGCTCAAATATTTGGCGCCGATCGGGAAGCGGCTGCTCAAATAGTCGAGAGACAAGTCCGGATTGGCGTATTCCCGTTCAATACAGGAACGAATTTCTTTCATCGTTTCATGATGGCCGCGTAATCCGCGCAGCCTCTCCAATCGTTCCAGATAGCGCTTCAAAATCGCCGTCAGCTCGGCGCGCAGATCGTCGATCGTTTCGAAGCGTTCCGCGGCTCTGCGGGCTTCCGGCAGCACCTCGCCCGCCCATTGCGCATAATACGGATCGCAAAAGCCGGACGTCCTCAGGTCGATCTCGGTCAGCAGCGCCTTCGTCCGCTCCCCGATCGTCTCCCGGTCCAGCCGGCCGCTGCGCATCCGTTCAAAAAATTGTTCGAGCTCCCATATCCATTCGTCTCCCCCGCTCCGGTAAGCTTCGGCGATGCGGCGAATCGCCTGGCTGCGCGTATCCGGCTCCGCCTTGCCTTCCGCATCCTCCTTCCGGTACCGGATCGTCCGCCCATGTCCGAGCGCCGCCTTGTACCTGAGCGCCTCTTCCGCCTGGCGGTAGGACAAGGCAACCTGATCGAGCGAACGCACCGTATCGCCGATGCCGACCGTCACCGTAAAGCCGAGGTTATCGCTAACCCAGCGGACAAGCGCTTCCCCGATCGCCCCGGCCTCCGGATCACCGCGATCGCCGCGATCGCTGCAATGGCCGAACAGAACGGCGGACAGCCGCGTCGGCGACAGCCACTCCTCCCATAATTCGCGGCCGCTCTGCCCGGCCAATTCCCCCGCGACGGAGCCGATAATATAACGGAACAACGACTGATCGCGGGCGCTGTACTGGCCGAACGTCTGCCTGGGGCGGTCGATTTCGACGATAAACGCCGCGGCGCAGCTTCCTTGCGTCCCGGTCAGGGCGGCCAGCTTGTCCGGCGGCGCCGCTCCGGCCAGCAGCTCGCGGATGAGCTGCTTTCGTCTCCATATATCCGCTTCCACCACCCGCTTCTCCGACGTTGTCGACCGGGCGGCCAGACTTTCGATAGCAGAGGCGATAAAGGCAAACTCGTCGGATCCGGAACGCCCCGTGTTTCCTGCCGCCCTGAAACGTTGCGAGTCGAGAACGTGTATGCGGCCGATCAGCCGTTCGATCGGCTTGTAATGCTGACGGGTTACGTAAACGACGGAGAAGGCGCCGAGCGCGCCGATGACGATGACAAGCGTCATCCAGAGAAGAGAATGACCCGAGGTCGACCGAAGCGGTGCGCGGCCGTGAAATCCGCTTTCCAGCTTCCATCCGGTATAATCGGACGAGATGGCGGCGAGCGCCCGGCCTTCCGCAACGGCTTCCGCATCGCCCTGCGCAAAAACCGGCGCTCCGCTGCGGTCGTACAAGCGGACAAACGTCCCTTTGCCGTCGAACAATCCGGAAGCTTGCTCCCGCAGCGCCGCAGCCGACACATTGACGATCAGCAAGCCTTTCGGCTGGCGGCTGTCGGGCACCGGATAGACGAGGCTTGTCACCATGCGCTCCTGCTGAAAAGGATATTCGCGGAACGGCCGCACGTCGGTCCATCTCGACCCTTCGGCGCCCGACGCCGTAGCCGCCGCAAAGCCGACCGCCATCGTTTCGCCGGAAGATCGCGCCAGCACATTGCCGTTGAATGCCAGTCCGTCGCTGAATCTGAGCAGATAGAACGAATCGATGACGGCCAGTTCCTTCTTCAATTCGCGCAGCTGCATGGCGATCTCATACCGCGCATAGACGTCGGCCGGCCCTTTTTCCAGCATGAAATCGGCCAGTCTATTGTTATGAAGCAGTTCCCGGATAATCCGGTACTCGACCGATTTCAGCGTGACGTCGACCGATTGAAGCATCTGCCGCGCGAATACGGCGCTCGAATCTTTCGCGCTCAGCCGCAGCTGCTCCTCCATCGTGTGGACAAAGACGATAAACAGGAATGTGAAAAAGATGAAATATAGCGGAACGTACGACCAAATCATCCGATGAAGCCACAACCGGTTCATAGCGATCCACTGCCTTCCTGTGGAATTTACCGTTTGTAAGCGCATACATTTTTGCGGTCATCAACCGCTGCATCGTTTGGCGCTGCGAAAAAAGTTCGCTGCGGGAAAGCGATATTTCCATCGCCCCGCAGCGGAATCAAAGCCGGATCGGCCGCTATCGGCTCAGCGGAATAGGAATCACGCCTCTTCCCACAGACGGCGGACATTGTCCATCCCGATTTTGGAGCCGATCCTGCAATCCTCCATCCCTTCGAACTCGACGGTCACGTATCCGTCGTAGCCCGCATCCTTAATAATCCGTATAATCCGGCGGATGTCCAGGTCGCCGTGTCCGACGATCGCTCCGCGCAAATAGTTGCCGCTCGCGGTGCGGAACCATTCGCCGCCGCCCGGGTCCTGATCGTACGGCCGGATATAGAAATCTTTGAAGTGAATGAGAGATGCGTAAGCAATGTTGCTTTTGACCCCGACGATCGGGTCTTCGTCCGCGCACAGAAAGTTGCCGACGTCGAGCGTCGTGCGAAAATTGGGACGATCGACCAGCTGCAGCACCCGCTGCACGCGGTCGCTCCGCTGCACGCTGAAGCCGTGATTTTCGATCGTCGTCGTAATGCCGAGCGAAGCGGCGTAATCGGCGATCCGGCGGGCGCCCTCGACAATTTGCGGCAGCGAATCTTCGAAATAGCGGATCGTCATCTTCTCCTTCGGCAGCGAAAACGCTGTCACATCATGACGCATATGGCGAATGCCCATCCGGTGAAGCAGATCGACGTGCTGCTTGACACGCTCGACCTCCTGCTCGAATTCCGCCTCCGTTTCCTGCACGAAATTGGCCGGCATCGAATAGTTGGAAAGCTCGATTCCTTCCTTCGCCGCCTTCTCGGCCACGGCGTCCGCCAACGCCGGATTGTCGACGAGGGTGAAGCCGTACGGCACGATCTCCATATGCTCGCCGCCGTTTTCCTTGATCCAGGAGATAACATCCAGTACGGTCATTTCGCCGCTTTTAATCGCTTTCAGCAAACTGTAGGTGCTCAATCCGATTTTCAATGCAAGCTCCTCCTTCTTGCGGTTCTACAGCAGCTTTTTCAGATTGTTCAAGCTGATCGCCAAGCTTTCGAACGGGTCGCGCCGGCACTGGTCCTGCTCGACCACATACCACTCCACGCCGGTTTCGCGGCAAGCTTGCACAATTTGCTCGAAATTGAGATTGCCTTCGCCGATTTCCGCGAATATTTGCTTGTCGTCCACAATCGCCATATCTTTCAGATGAATGACGCCCATTCGCCCTTCCACCCGCCTGATCCATTCCACCGGGTCCGCTCCGCCGGCCTGCACCCAATAGGTGTCAAGTTCGAAGCCGAACGCATCGCGGTCGCTTTCCTCCAGCAAAATCGCCATGCCGGTGCGGCCATCATATTTTTCGAACTCGAATTTATGATTATGATAAATAAATTGCAGGCCGTGCTCCTTCAGACGTTTGCCGATTTCCGAAGCTTCCTTCGCGAAAGCGGCATAGCCTTCGCCTGACCGGTACTCCGCCGGAATGCCCCCCAGACCGACGTAACGGCAATTCCACAGCTTGTGCTGACGCACGACATCGTCCAGCTTATGCTTCAGGCTGTTGTAATCGACATGCGTCGCGCAAATGACCAGGCCCGCTTCGTCAGCATGCCGCTTTACCTCTTCCGGATCGATCGGCCCGAGACCCGACAGCTGCACCGATTGGTAGCCGATCTCCTTCACTTTGAGCAGCGTCTCGCGCAGCTGTTCGCCGGTGCGGCAATAATCGCGCAGCGTATAGAGCTGGACTGCGATGTCGGACAATTTCATTCCTCATGCACCTCCAATAATGTACATGCATCATAAATATTGACACTTCCTTTTAATCGTTCTCCTCTCGGCGCCCCATTCCTGCTTGCTGCGCACGATTATTTTCGGCGTTATTGCGCGCCAAAAGAAACCGCGCCGAATCCTTCGCCGTTCAACCAGCGAAGGATTCGGCGCGGTGTGCCGCTCATTTTAAACCGGTTTACTTTCGTTTCGATTCCTTCAAGCGGGAGCGATGCGCCTCCGTTGCGTCCGCATCCAGCCGATAGCCGCCTTTGCCGTCCTCCCGGACGATAACGCCGTAATCGCGAAACGCGCCGTCGACCGAGACATATCCGTATCGGATAACTATGATATTGTCAACAAAAAAATGCGCGTATCCGTATGACGCCAAATTTCGGTGAGGATTCCAGGAGAGTGCAAGAGAGAGGAGAAGTTACAGACATGCGGTGAAAGAGGCGGACAGGCATACGGCCGGCGCCGGCAAGCCGTCATTCGAACGCCGGCCGTTGTGAGGATATTCGTCAACGCCGTTGCAGCATAAACACCAGCGCTTCCGATGAAGGAAGCGACGAGCTGCCCCGCGGTTCCATCGTCAGCACGATGTTGTCAGCGGACGTGAGCGCCTCTGCCTTGACGAACAGATGCGCCAAATTTTTTTCTTTGAAGCTGAGCGTGCCGAGCTTGGCGTGCCCGTCGCCCTTTACGGCCCACACCTGCAAGGCGTACCCGTCGCTCGGCAGCGTTCCTTCCAGCAAAATAAGCGCTTCGTGGGAATTATCGTTAAACCAGATATACCCTTCGCCCAGCATATGGTTCGTCAGCCGCACATGATAATTGGCCGTGAACGGATCGTTCAGAAAGGCGACGGCTGCCGGTTCATGCTCGGCGACGTAACGGTTCCGCCGCTCGGACGAACCGTCGATGTGGAACAGCCCGGCGAGCGCGGTCAGCAGCATGATCGCGCAAGCGGCCGCCACCATCCATTTGCCGCTGTGCTGGCGTATCGACCGCCTCAGGCCGAAAAGGCGCAGACGCCGGCGCAATTTGCCGCGGACCGATTCGGAAGGAAGAGCGGAGCCGTCGGCCGCCGCCGGCGGCGCGAGCAGCGGCCGCCAGATGTCCGCGATGCCGCTGCATGCGGGACATTCGGCCACATGAGCCGCCAGCAAACGATGCTGATCGTCCGGCAGGCGGCCAAGCAGCCAATCGACCAGCGTCTGTTCACCGATTCCCCGTTCGCACTGCCGCTTAGGCGAACCGTTTCCCGTTTGCGCGATCATTTGTCTTCCTCCTTCCGAATTCCCGTTTCCTGCATCCAGCCGAGCTTGTCGAACTGCTTCCGAATATTATGAATGCCGTAACGAACCCACGATTTCACCGTGCCGAGCGGCACGTTCAGGGCCGCCGACATCGTCGATTGCGTTTCGTTGCCGTAATACTGGCTGACGATGGCTTGCCGCTGCCGCAGCGGCAAGTGTCCGAGCGCGTGGACAAGCGCCTCCCGCTGCATCCGGTCCAGAACGAGTTCCTCCGGTCCGGGCTCGCCGCCTGCGCGGAAGACGGCCGTCTCCGATTCTTGAAGCAGCGTCGTCCGTTTTTGGCGGCGCAGCCGATCCAGACACCGGCTGCGCGTCATGACCGCAAGCCACGACTCGATCGATCCCCGCCGCGAATCGTAGCCGCTTCCTTTGCGCAGCACTTCGAGAAATACGTCGTGGCACACATCCTCCGCTTCCATCCGGTCGCCGACGACGCGCATGGCCACCTGATAAACGAGCGGCATGTACCGCTCATAGAACTGCTCGAACGCTTCGGCCGAGCCGCTGCACATTTCCGCAAGCAGCGCCGCCGATTCGCCGCCAGTCCGGTTCATTCGGCTCCCCCCTTCAACCGGTCGAACCCGCTGTTTCGCATCGAACTTCCCTATATGTTTCGTTGTATCAAAAAAAATCCGTTCTGAAAAGAGCGGTCAAAAGTTCGGTAAAAATTTTTTCATTTTCCATAAATCCAAGCCGGCGCCTTGTGCGTACCCAATATGAAAAGCGGTTCGGTCGCGAACCGCGGACAAGATCAATTCAGGAGGGGATCTGCATGCGTGCCGCATGCCGCAGGACCATTGTATCGTTGGTATTGGCCATTATTCTCGGATTGGGCGGAACCGCCGCCGGCTTCACCGGCTCTGTCGTTTCCGCCGCTTCGGCGGTCGAGCTTTACACGCCGTACCTCCGGCTTTCGGCTCCGCCGGGTGAATCGATCACGTACTCGATCGACGTCATCAACCACGGCAGCTCGACGGCAACGGTCGACCTCGGGTTCAAGGCCCAAAGCGCCGACTGGGAATATGAGATGACCGCCGGAGGACGAAACGTCAGCCGTCTGGCCGTCAAAGCGGGGGAATCGCAATCCGTCAGCCTGACGCTGCACGTTCCGCTCGAAGTGGAAAAAGGGGTATACCAATTTGAAGTATCCGCCAGCGGCAGCGTTCTTCCGCTTGCCGTGGAAGTATCGGAGAAAGGCACGTTCCGGACCGAGCTGGAGACGGATCAGCCCAACATTCAAGGGCATGCCGATTCGACGTTCTCCTTCACGGCAACGCTGCGCAACCGCACTGCGGAAAGCCAGACTTACGCCTTGAGCGCAGCAGCCGATCCCGGCTGGAACGTCACGTTCTCATCGGGCGGCAACAATGTGTCGTCGCTCGAAGTGGAGCCTAACGCGGAAAAATCGGTCACGATCAATGTAGAACCGCCGGATACGGTCAAGGCCGGCACCTACGAAATTCCGATCAAGGCGACGACCAATTCCACTTCGGCCGAAACGAAAGTCGAAGTCGACATTACGGGCACATACGGCATTTCGGTCAGCACGGCCGATGAACGGCTGAATGCCAAAGTGACGGCCGGCTCCTCCAGCAAAGTCGACCTCGTCGTTACCAATTCCGGCTCGGCCGAACTGAAAAATGTCAATATGTCGGCATCGAGTCCTACCGGCTGGGAAGTCTCGTTCGACAAGCCGACCGTCGAAAGCATCAAGCCGGGCGAATCCGCACGCGTGCAAGCGACGATCAAGGCGTCCAAGGAAGCGCTGCCCGGGGATTACGTCGTAAGCATCACCGCCTCTTCGGCTGAAAAATCGGCTGACGCGCAAATCCGCGTGGCGGTCAAATCGTCGGTATTGTGGGGTTGGATCGGCATCTTGATCATTCTTGCCGTAGCGGGGGGCATCTATTATCTGTTCCGTAAATACGGGAGGCGTTAACCGTGAATCAATCCGCGCATGAAGCAAACGGCCGCTTGACGGCCGGCCGGGAACCGTCCGTTTCGCCGCCTGCGCCCCCCGGACAACCGGTGATCGAGCTGAAGCGGCTGACCAAAACGTACGGCGATCATACCGCCGTCAACGCGCTCGATCTGACCATCCGCCGCGGCGAAATATTCGGACTCCTCGGGCCGAACGGCGCCGGCAAAACGACGACCATTCTGATGATGCTCGGGCTGACGGAACCTACGTCCGGCAGCGCCCGCGTCTGCGGCTTGAATCCGGCCCGCCACGCGCTGCAGGTGAAACGCCTTGTCGGCTACATGCCCGACGACATCGGCTTTTACGAAGATCGAACCGGACTCGACAATTTGATCTTTACGGCGCGGCTGAACCGCCTGCCCGAACGCGAAGCCCGCGACAGGGCGCTGCAGCTGCTCGAGCTCGTCGGCTTGAGCCATGCCGCCGGCAAGAAGGTCGGCGCCTACTCCCGCGGGATGCGGCAGCGGCTCGGCATCGCCGATGTGCTGATCAAGCGGCCCGAAGTGATCATTCTGGACGAACCGACGCTCGGCATCGACCCCGAAGGGGTGCGGGAGCTGCTGCAGCTTATTTCCGATCTGAGCCGCAAGGAAGGCTTGACGGTGCTTCTTTCCTCGCACCACCTGCATCAGGTGCAGCAAATTTGCGACAGAGTGGGCCTGTTCGTGCAAGGGCGGCTGATCGCCCTCGGCTCCGTCGCGGAATTGGCGGAACAGCTGGACGAGACGGGGACGGTTACCGTTCTCATCGAAGCATCCGGCTGGACCGACGCGCTGACGGAACGGCTTCAGGCGCTGGAAGGCGTGCAGACGGTCTCGGTTGACGCGAAGGCGTCTCCCGAGAATACGGCGGCCGGCGAGTCGGTCGCGACTCTCGTCTGCAGCCGCGACGTGACTAGTGAAGCGGCCGCGGCCGTCATCGAATGCGGCGCAAGATTGCATGCGATCAGCCGCAGGCAGTACGGATTGGACGATATTTATCACCGTTATTTCGAGGGGAGGGAAACGCGTTGAACGAAGCGATCGCTAAACTTGGCGGATGGCTGAAGAAGCTGAAAATACGGGCCGAACGGCCTTCGTCCGACGGAAACGGCATTCGCAAGGCGAATGCGGAACAATCCGGCGCAAGGACGCCTTCCCCCTTTTGGGTTATCGTGCAGAAAGAATTCGGCGATCATTTGCGCAGCTGGCGGTTCGGCATCCTGATCGGCATTACGGTGCTTGCCTGCATCGGTTCGATCTACGGGGCCGTTACGTCGTTGAAAGAAAGCGCGGGCAACGAGCAATCCGATACGGCGTTCCTGTTTCTGAAAATGTTTACGGCTTCCGACGGAACGTTGCCGACGTTCGCGACATTCGTCTCGTTCCTCGGTCCTCTGATCGGCATCGCACTCGGGTTCGACGCCGTCAATTCGGAGCGCAGCAAAGGAACGCTGGGCCGGTTGCTGTCCCATCCCGTCTATCGGGACGACTTCATATTGGCGAAGTTCACCGCATCGCTGCTGCTCATTACCGTCGTCCTGTTCTCGCTCGGATTTCTCGTCATGGGGCTCGGGCTTATTACAATCGGCTATCCGCCGACCCCGGAAGAATTCATCCGCGTCGTGCTGTTCACGCTTGTCGCCATCGTATACGTCGGCTTCTGGCTGAACCTGTCGATTCTGTTCTCCATCCGCTTCCGCCAGGCGGCTACGTCGGCGCTTTCGGGGATCGCGCTCTGGCTGTTCTTCTCGGTATTTTACAGCATGATCGTCGGCCTGATCGAGCGCGCGACGGCGCCGGCGAACGCAACGTCGGTCGACCAGCTGCTGAGCCACGCCAACGGCATTCTGCTGCTGAACCGTCTGTCGCCCGCTTACCTGTTCTCGGAAGCGACCACGACGCTGTTGACACCCGGCGTCCGCTCGCTCGGTCCGCTGACGGCCGAACAGGTTGTCGGCGCGATCGCCAGCCCGCTGCCGCTCGGCCAAAGCGTGCTGCTCGTATGGCCGCAGCTGGTCGGCCTGTTGGCCGCGACGATGGCGTGCTTCGGCATATCGTACGCGATGTTCATGCGCCAGGAAATCCGTTCGCGCTCTTGATCCGCTGGCTGGCCGACCATCGGTCCGTTATTCGAGATAGATCATCTTTCGCGTCATCCCGCCGTCTACCGTAATATTCGTTCCGGTAACGAAACGGTTGCGCGAATCGGTCAAATACAGGCAGGCGCGGACGATATCGTCCGGCTTGCCGACTCTTCCCGCGGGATGCTGCCCGTGATCTTCGGGCCGGAGCTTGCCGTAGTCCCCGGTTTCGATCCAGCCGGGACTGATGCAATTGACGGTAATGCCGTCCGGCCCGAGCGATACCGCCAGCGCGTGCGTCAGCGCGACGATGCCGCCTTTGGAAGCGGCATAAGCTTCCGAGTTCGGCTCCGACATGAAGGCGCGGGTCGAGGCGATGTTCACGATCGCGCCTCCGCCCTGCGCCCGCATGACGGCAGCCGCCTCCCGGGAGCAGAGAAAGGTGCCGCGCAAATTGGTATTGATGACATAATCCCATTCCTCGACCGACAGCTCGTAAGGCGATTTCCACGCGCCGAGTCCGGCATTGTTGATCAGCACGTCCACCCTGCCGCACACGTCGCGGATATCCCGAAATCCGGCCGCGATTTGATCCGGATCCGTCAGGTCGACCTTTCGTACATACACGTTCCCTCCGGCCGCTTCCACCATGTTCCCGGTTTCCCGCAGTCCGTCCTCATCCTTATCGATCAACGCAACCGCGAATCCTTCCCCGGCATAGCCTGCGGCAAGGGCGCGTCCAATGCCTCCGGCCGCTCCGGTAATCACCGCCGTTTTTCTTTCCCCTGCGTTCATGAAGAAGCACTCTCCCTTTTCATCGAAGTTCCTTGCAGAAAAGAGGAAAAGGGCTTCCGTCAAAGAAGTCCCTTCTCCCCACGATGTCTATAGATCGGAATGGAAAACGTCCGTCTCGATCAACCATGCGCCAAATGTTGAATCGTAAGCAGCACGATTTCTTTGACGTGGGTGTCGTCGAGCGAATAGTAGACCGTTTTCCCCGTTTTACGGCGCTTGACGATGCGAACGTTGCGCAAATAGCGGAGCTGATGCGACACTGCCGATTGGGTCATATTAAGAATGACGCACAAATCGTGGACACACAGCTCGCGGTCGAGCAGCGCGTAAATCAGTTTCATACGCGTCGGATCGCCCAGCGCCTTGAACAACTCGGCAAGATCGATCGCTGTCTGCTCATCGATGCGGGTGCCGTTCCAATCGTCCGCCGCGAGTTCGGAACCGGTACAGGTATCCTCACAAACTTCTTCCATCGTTCGTTCCATGTCACGTCCACCGCCTTTCGGATTATTATATCAGAAAGATTACGGGTTCGAAACTGCATTGACATTTTCGCAATTTAAACATATTATATGAACATGTATTCATATTTAATTTGTGATCCGGAATGAGGGACGAATCATGGCCATGAAAGAATACCGGGTAAAGGGGTTGTCATGCGGAAACTGCGCGCAAGAGCTGGAACGTCAAATCCGGCAGCTCCCGTTCGGGGATTCGGCGTCGCTGAGCTACAACTCCGGCAAACTGACGATCGATTCCCGTATCGAAATGAAACGGGTAGCGGCGATTCTGAAATCGGACGGCGCCTTCCTCGTATCGAATGCCGGCGGCGGGGCAGCCGTCGCTGTCGCGACGTGTTCATGCGAGAACGACGTTCATCGTCACGACACCGCCGGCAACGATCGCTCGCATGATCATGCGCACGATCATGGGCATGATCATGGGCATGATCATGTGCACGATCATGCGGAAGCGCAACGGCACGATGAAGGTCATGAACACCATCACGAACATGGCGCCGGCAACCGGATGTTGAGATGGCTCATCTTCTCCGCCTTATTGTATGCCGCCGCATTGGCCATCCCTTTGCTGGCCGGCTCCGGCGCGGAAGGATCGGCCGCGGTCGGCGCGGGCGTCTCGGCAGCGCTCTATTTGCTCTCCATTGCGTTAAGCGGCTATCGAACGTTTCTTCGCGGCATCCGCAATCTGGTCCGGCTCCGCTTCAACATCGACACGCTGATGTCGATTGCGCTCATCGGCGCCATCGCGATCGGCGAATGGAAAGAAGCGACGCTTGTCGCCCTGCTGTTCGGCGTTAATGAGCTGCTGGAAGGCTACGGCATGGAGAAAGCCCGCCGTTCGATGGAAGCGATACTGCAGGCGGCGCCGAAAGAAGCCGTTCGTCTCGAAGGCGGCCGCGAAAGAATCGTGCCGATCGCTGCGCTCGCGGCCAACGATACGGTCGTCGTCAAGCCCGGCGGGAAAATTCCGTCGGACGGCACGATCGTGTACGGCGCAAGCTCGGTCAATGAAGCCGCCATAACCGGCGAGTCGATGCCGGTCGAGAAGAACGCCGGCGATTTCGTGTACGGCGGGAGCATCAACAACGAAGGCTTGCTCCACGTCCGCATCGACCGGCCCTACCGGGATTCTTCCCTGGCCAAAATTCTTCACCTCGTCGAGGAAGCCCAGGAAACGAAAACGCCGACGGAATTATTCATTAACCGATTCGCCCGTTACTATACGCCGCTCATCATCGCCGTGGCGCTTGTAGTCTTTCTGGCCCCTCCCCTGCTATTCGGAGGCGACTGGATGACATGGCTGTACCAAGGGCTGGCCGTATTGATCGTCGGCTGTCCGTGCGCGCTTATTCTGTCGTCCCCGATTGCGATTGTTTCGGGCATCGCGCGCAGCGCCCGGGACGGCATTCTGATCAAAGGCGGCGTATTTCTGGAGCAGCTTGGCAAGCTCGATACGATTGCTTTCGACAAGACGGGCACGCTGACGAAAGGCGAGCCGCATGTCGTGCGGACCGTCGTCTACGACGAGGAGAAATTTTACGATGTAGCCGCCGCCATCGAGAGCACGTCGTCCCATCCGCTCGCCAAAGCGGTGCTGAAGGAGACGTCCCGGCTCGGCGTCGTTCCCCGCACTCCGGACCGGGTCGAGACGCTATCCGGCCGCGGCATCGTCGCCGCGATAGACGGTACGGACTATTACGCCGGCAATGAGACGGGCGTCGGGCAGCTTGCGTTGTCGGAGAAGGAGCAAGCGGATATTGCGGCCATGAAAGCGGAAGGGCTGACGATCGTGCTCGTCGCCGATGGCAGCAAGCTGCTCGGCATGTTCGGCATCGCCGACGAAATTCGCGAGGAAAGCCGGCAGACGATAGCGGAGCTGCACCGCCGCGGCATCCGGTCGGTCATGCTGACCGGCGACCACAGGCAGACCGCCGAGAAGGTCGCCCGCGCGGTCGGCGTAGACGAATTTTACGGCGGCCTTCTGCCGGAAGACAAAGTGGCCCGGGTGAAAGAGCTGGCGGCGCGGGGCAAAGTCGGCATGATCGGCGACGGGATCAACGACGCGCCCGCCCTTGCCTCCGCCCATCTCGGCATCGCCATGGGCAAAGGAACGGACAGCGCCATCGAGACGGCCGATATCGTCCTGATGCAGGATCATCTCGGCAAGCTGCCGGAGGCCGTATCGGTATCGCGGAAAGTCAACCGCATCATTCGCTTCAATATCGCCGTATCGCTCGGTCTCAAGCTGCTGGCGCTGCTGCTGACGATTCCCGGCTGGCTGACGCTCTGGATCGCCATACTGTCGGACATGGGCGCAACCGTCTTCGTCACCCTCGTCAGTCTGACCGTACTGCTGCCGGGACGCGGAAAGGGGCGCAGGTAATCCGCGCCCCTTTTGTCATGCGGTCCCCCGCGCAGCAGCATCCGGTCCGCTGCGCGGCTATGCCGGCGACGTTCGGTTCCTTCCCTGCCGGGACACTATCTGACGATGGAGGACACTTTGCCGTTCGTAAACGTAACGAACGTGTAATAGCCATACCCCCATGTTTCCACCGTAATGCCGGAGCCCGATACGGTGCTGGTGGAGGTCGGTTCCCCCCATGACAGCAGAACTTGCTGTTTCGTCATGCCGATCGCGATTTTCTCGGCTTCGATCAATTTCCACACCGACGACGGCCATTTGTACTTTTTGTACGGATCGTAATTCAGGAACGTATAATCGTCGGCCAGCAATTCTTTCAGCCGGTCCGCCGTCGTCGAATATCCGGCGTACTGCTTGCCGCCATCCGTCTGGAACACCGGCTTGTACATCCGGTCCTCCACCTCGATATCGACAAGCTTCACCTTCATGAACCGTTTCCAGCCTTGATAATGATTGACGTAATACGTTTTGCCGATATAAGCGTTCAAGCCTCCCAATGCGGTGCGCTTGTCGATTGCCTGCGTATCGACCGATTCGATCCAGATATGCCCCTGGCCGAAGCTGACCGTGAGCACCTGCCGCTTCGCGTCCCATTTCAGCTTGGCGCCGAATTGATCGGCCAGCAAGCTTGCCGGAAATACGGTCATGCCGTTCTCCTGCCGCACCGTGCCTTTCATCCGGACCGCCTTTCCGTCCACTTTGGCGCTGGCGCTTCCCTGCTTCAGCTCGACGACGGTATTGCCCAGTTTCGCTGTATACGTTTTCGTCCCGCTGTTATAGGATACTTTGGCGCCCATCGTTTCGAACACATCTTTGACGGGGATGTAAATGACGCCGTTTACTTGTTTGGCGTATTGCAGATAATAGCCGTAAGAAGCGGAAAGCGTGACCGACTTCGAAACGCCGCCCTGTTTGACGGTAATTTTCGTCGTGCCCGCCGCCTTCACTTTCAACGTACCGTCACTTGAACGTTCGGCGATATAAGGCTTCTCGATTACCAGATCCGCTTCTTTCAGCGGTATCGTTTTTTTGTCGTTGTTCGAATAGTTCGCGACGATATCGACCTTCACCTTGTCGCCCACATACGGGAGCGGGTCCGACAGCTTGACCGACAAGCTTGCGATTTTCGGAACGGTCACAAGCTTCGTCTTGCCTTCCTCGTAGTACACCCAGCTGCCGTCCCGCTTCTTGCCGTAGAAGGAAGCGTAGCCGACGCCGACCGTTTTGACGAAGTCCTTGGTTTCTTTCAAGGCATTCAGCTCGCCGCTTCTAAAGTAGGATACCGTTCCGTCCCGATGGGTCAAAAACAGATGGCCGTTCGAATTCGTCGACAGATGAACGACGTTTTGCGCAATCGTTTGCGGCGGGTCGCTCCTATCCCAGACATTAAACCACGAATGTAAGACGACGTCCCCGTTTTTGTAATGCACGACGACATCGAATCCATACATCGCAATATCGGCGACCGATGAAGGGGACTCAATGGTATCGATTTTTTGGAACTCGTCGCCTCCCAAGTTGACCAGCAATTCGCCGTTTCCGGTCAACGCGACAAGAGCTTCCCCGTTATAAAATTGTACGACATTTTGCAGCTTGTCCGCCCGCTTGTCGAACCCCCGGACGGTCCCGTCCGACCTGAGCCAGTAGCCGAGCTTCAGCTCGCGAATGCTTTTATCTTCCTTCACGACTTTGGGCTTCTGTCCCGAGCTCCACGACAGAATTTTGCCGTCGCTCGTCAACGCATAGCCGGTACGCTCCTCTTCGACCAAAGCCTTCGCTTTCATATTCGGAAAATGTTGAAGCTTGCGGTTGCCCAGGCTGTCGATCCAGAGCGAACCGTCTTCCATCAGCAGCGACCCGTTGCGCCCGACTTCGGCGATTTTCGGATCCGCCGCGGCGGCCGCCGCCGTCCCTCCGCTCCCCGCCATCACGATGCCGACGAGCAGGCAGCATGCCAGCACCGCACTCATGAACCTTTTCATCGTCCCACATCTCTCCCTCACCCTGTTGTAGGTAAATATAACCATATCACCAGAGAATAATATACTATAAATAGTTATATTTTAACAGGTATTTTGGGCTATTTTCGGACTGCCGGCAGAATATCGGGGCCGCTTGCATAGCCGGGTTCGTTCCGTGAACGCTTGCCGGTCCGATTATGGCTTGCCGCGGCGCACGGCGGACAGTCCGGCAAGAACCAGGACGATGACGGCGACGCCTCCGGCCAGCCACAGCATATTGAAGCGCGCCGTTCCCCGGCCGCTATCGTCCTTCTCCGGCAGAGGCGCCGCGTTCTGCTCATCGGTTGCAGACGGATCTTCCGCCGGCGCTCCCGTCTCCGTTCCTCCTTCGGAAGAATCGGCCGTATCATCAGCTGCCGCCGGCTGTTCGCCGCTGCCTGCAGCCGGATTATTCTCCGCTCCCGCGGCCGAATCTCCGGACATATCCGTCCGCTCTTCGGTCTGCTGTCCGGCGGGCGTCTCCGCCTCATCGGGAACCTGCACCTCAAACGCGAATGCACCGTCTATGGCATGGCCGTCTTCCCCGATAATGCTCCAATTGACCGTATAGCGTCCGTTCTCCAGCGGTTCCTCCGGAGAGGCGACGATCCGCTTGCCGTCCACCTTCGTTTCCGCCAATGCAACCGATGTTTTGCCTTCGCGCTTGACGACGATTGCGCTGACGGGTTCGATCTTCGTATTGAATGTTAGCGTAATTTCCGTCGGCGCCTGTTTCACAACGCTGTTCGCTTCCGGCGACGATTCGACGAGAGCGGAGTGACCCCATGCCGTCCGGGGCAGTACGGCGCATGCGATAAGCACCGCAAGCAATAACCGATATTTTCGTATTTTTCTTTTTCGCAGCAACATCATGTTTCCCTCCATCCTCGGCATTTGCGCCTTCATTATAGCAGATAGTTCTTTGGTCGGACCGTCCCGGCTATCACAAATTGATGAACAAAGGCCGAATCCGGCGCGTTATCTGCGGTTTTCGGCGCTTTGCGCCTCCGGTCACAAAAATGCGTCAAAAATGGAATTTTGTCCTATACCAATCTCGCCCAAATTCGGTTATAGTATCTAGGCGCCCGAGCCCTGCGAAAGGAGAGTGAAACCTTGAAGCCGAACGGCATGTTGGGCAATGTCCGGACCGGAATCCGTTCCGGGCTCGAAGCGATCGGCGAGTTCGCGCAGCAGCTGCTGCGAAAATATCCGGTCCTTTACACGCTCTATTCGATTTTGTCCTGGATTTTGTTGGCCGGTTTCCTGGCCAGTCTTTTCTATATGAAAGAATCGCGCACGATGCTTCTTCAGTATGGCTGGTCGCTATATGTCCTGCTGCAATTTTGGTTTCTATGCCGCAGCAAAACGTTGACATGGCGAACCTGCTCCTACTTTTTTCTGGCGGGCGCATGGCTGACCGTGCCGATCAATACGGTCATCGTCAACGCGATTACGGCTCTGTTCGGCGGCGAAGCGCGGGATATCTGGAGCACGGCGATCGTGACGCCGATAATGGAAGAAATGATGAAGCTGCTTCCGCTCGGCGTCTTCCTGTTCCTGTCACGGCGCGCGTCCACACTCAGCCTGGCCGATTACGCGCTGATCGGCGGCGCGACCGGCGCAGGCTTTCAATGGATGGAGGAGACGGTCCGGCGCTTCGTGTCCGGGATGTTCCCCTACGGCATGACGCTATTTGACGGCCAGGTGCTGCATTGGGAGCTGTATGACTGGTTTCCCGGCTACTTCGAAAGCAGCTTCTTGCCGGACAAGATGAGCAGCGGCCATGCCGTACTGACAGCGCTTATCGCGCTTGGCGCCGGTTTTGCGATCCGCTTCCGGAAGCGGCTGACGTACGCCGTTTTTCTGTTCCCGCTCTTCCTGCTCTTATGGGCCATTCTCGATCACGCGGTGTGGAACGGCGACTATCAAACGCCGGGCTGGCTGGAACGCATTCACGAATGGCTCGGCAGCGGATACCGGGCCGAACCGCTTCTTCTGCTGATGATCGCGGCGGCCGTTCTGATCGATTACATCCAGCTGAACAAGTTGAAAAACCAGCTGCCGGCGCTTCAATACGAACCGGTCATCAATCCGGTCAGCGAGCTGCTCCTTCTGACCTGGATGCTGTTCAAGGACCGGCGGCAATTCGGCTACCTGCTCTATTTTTATCGCGAACGGCGCGAGCTGGGGATGGCCTTGCTGCACGGCAACGCGGAAGGTAAAGCCCGTCTGCCTCTATTGAACGAACGCGTCTATTCCATTCATGGAGCGATGACGATCGCAGCCGTTGCGCTGCTCTTCATCATCGGCCTGACCGCCGTAAGCGGCTGGACGCCGGACGGCTCGCACGATACATGCTTCGCCTGCCTGTTCGACAACCTGCAGTCCTGGTGGGACCGGCGATCCGGTTGGGAGAAGGCTGCCATCATTGCCGGCGCATTCGCCCTTTCTTTTCCGTTCATGGGCGTATGGTCGGCGATCGGCGCCGTTTCGTTCGGCTACGGCATCGTCGCCAGCGGCCATCAAGTTGCCGATATCATTCGCCATCCCGGCCGGCTGAAATCGCCGGAATATGCCGCGGCCGCGCTGTTCACGCTCGGTCTTAACCGCCTGCCGTTCGGGAGAATCGCAGCCGCCCGCATGCTGCCGTCCGCCAAAGGGCTGGCCCGATACGAAATCACGACGAAGGCGGGTCTTACGTACCGTACGACGCTCGGCAGCCGCGGCCAGATTATATCGGTCTTTGCGAAGATCGAGCCGCGCCATATCGACACCGGCACGATTACCAACGACGCGTCGCGCAGATTCGCGCGCATGCTCGGCCGCCGGACCGATGACGCCGGCCATGCGATCGGCAACAAGCTCGGCGGTCTCGGCAGCCGCAAATCGGGCAATATTTTCCCGCAGAACCCGACGGTCAACCGCGGCGCGTTCCGCGAATTCGAGAAAATGATCGCCGAAGAAGTGTTGGCGGGCAAAGATGTGTTCGTACGGGTCACGCCGAAATATCCGCCGGGCTCGACGCGCCCTTCGGAAGTGCTGTATCAGGTGCGCATTGACGGGGAAACGATCAGCAAAATATTCCGAAATCCGTAATGCCGCTTGACGGGTTGCGGCCGGATGTCCCGGATATGGTACACTGACTTATAGCCATACAGTTTACTAAACGGCAGGGAGCGATCAACCTATGGATGCTTGTTGGTTCATTGAATCCAAACCGGCCGTGAGCGGCCAAAACGCAGACGACACCTCCTTCATCGGCGGCCGGCCCGGGATTCCGGCCGGCGTCGACTTGCCGCAATGCAGGCTGTGCGGTGCCGATCTGACGTTCTTCTATCAAGTGGCCTTTCCGGCAGGACATGTCTGGCAGTCCTTGTCGATGGCCGTATTCGCCTGCACCTCATGCGCTCATGAAGAGTATCTGATTCCGGAAATGCTGACCGGCGTGCTTGCCGGCACCGATATTCCGCAAGGCTTCCTGACTCAATATCAACGGAATTTTCGCATCGTCGTGTTCGAGACGAGGTCAGGCGAGCAGCGTATGGATTACACCCCCAAAATCCGCTTCAACCGTCTCGAGCTTGTGCCGTCGCGGAAGACCGCGACCAAACGAAACAAGCTTGGCGGCAAGCCCAACTGGCTGCTTGACGACGAGTCGCCCGCGACTTACGCTTCGTCCGTGCCGATGAAGTTTCTGATGCAGTGGATCGAACCTCCCCGATTCGATCTGGAGGACGACGCGCCGGCGCAAATCCGCCTCGGACTGCGCGGCAAACCGGAGCCGTCGAGGCACCGGTACTATGAGCTGTTTCTCGGCAACCAGTTGTATTTCTTCGGTACGGAAGCCGGCCACGAACCGCTTGTTTATGTCATTACGCAAATCTGATTTTACAAAGATGAAATCGCGGGCAGCCCGCAAAGCGGGCTGCCCGCGATTTTCGGCCGTTACATGTTTGCAAGACAGGACTACAGCGGGATATCGAGCGAAGCGGCAACCTGGCGGATATAGCCGGCCGCCCGACGATATTGATCCGCATCGTCCAGATGCTCGATGATCAGCGGAATATCCGGGTCCAGCCGGTTCAGCTCGCGCAAATAAACGGCATAGTTCAGTTCCCCGGTTCCCGAAACCGTCTCTTCGAGACGTACGGTCAGTTGTCCGGACAAGCGGATATCTTTGGCATGGCAAGTACGAATGAACGGTCCCAGCTTGGCAAAAAAATCTTTGATCATTTCTCCGTTCCGATAATAGATTCGGGGGCTCGAGATCATGTTGACCGGGTCCAGATGAACCGCGAACGCCTTGCGATTAATCGCTTTAATGAGCGCAACGTAAGTGTCGGCCGAGTCGGGAAATGCCCAGGGCATCGTCTCCAGCGCATAAAAGGTGCGCTGCGGATTAACGGCATCGATAATTTCCCGCACGGTATCGACGATCAGCTCGAACGTTTCCTCGGAAAAATTGTCCGGATGCGGTCCGTCCCACTGCTCGCCGCGCGAACCGGCAATATTGACGCAGCATCTCGCGCCGATCCGTTCCGCAAGCTCGAGCTGCTGCTTGCAATGTTCGACGGCCGCTTTTCTCGTACGCTCGTCCGGGCTGATCGGATTGCTCCAAGCGCCCACCTCGGCAATGACGATATCATGCGCATCGGCCGCGTTCCGGTAAGCGCGTATCAGCTCCGCCGAAGCGTCATGTCCGACCGGACACGTTCCCGCCCGATACCCTTCCGCTTTCAACGCACGAATCCAGCCGTCCGGGTCCTCGAATTCGACAAAGACCGGGCCTCCCAATCTCATAACCCCTCTTCCTTTCTTAGCTCCAAAGTCTGCGTCTATAAGTTGGAAACAATAGATTTTGTTTCAAAAAACTATAGCAATCTGGAAGGCGAACAAACAAGCGAACTTAACGAATTTTTAGGAATTCCGACTCCAGCCGTAAGCTTGCGGTCGGGGACTAAGCGACTATATTTAGGAAATCGGGATCGGCAAGCGACCGCAATGGGCTGGAAGTATCGAGTTTGAACAACAAAAAAGCCGCATTCGCATGACCGGCTATCGGACACGTCACGTTCTCACGTTCCGGATTGACCGGCCGCACGGGGCGGCTTCTCCACGATAATAAAATTATGAATTCGGTTCCTGTCGAATAAGCGGAAACTCCCCTATGCGCAGCCGCGCGCTGCCGTAAGGCACCAGCTCCAGCTCGGCAGCGGGCTGGTCCGACGCGTCGGGATAAAGCGGCGGCGTTCCCGCACTGTTGCCCTCCATTCGCCAATCGCGCACCAGTTTGCCGGTCGCCTTCAACCGGACCGGCGCATGGCGGGCATCGAACGGCTGGTAGGGCACTTCCGCGAACGACGGCTCAAAACCGGTTTCCGCAAGCAAACCGTATTTCCACGGGGTGGCAGGGTAAATTTCCCAATCGTGAAACTTCTCGCGCTTCGTGAGCAGCTGCCAATTCTCGCCCACCGGCAGCACATAGACGAGAGGTCCCCGTTCCACGTTGACGGCATTCAAATTGCGCATCACCGTGCGCACCGTCATCGGCAGCTTCAGCACCAGTCTGTCGCCGCTGTGCCATTCGCGCTCGATCCGGGCGTATCCGACCTTGGCGGCGCCAAGGTCGACCCGTTCGCCGTTCAACTCCAGCGCCGGATCGGAGCACCATGCCGGTATGCGCAATGTGAAGGCAAACCGCTCCGGCCGCTCAAGCGTCAGCTCCATGACGACGTCTTCGCGAAACGGATATTCGCCGCTAACCTTCAATTCCGCCTCCGCGCCCGAACCGACCTTCGTCCGGACGACGCACGGCGCGTAGGAGACCGCGGCCAATCCCCCTTCGCCGTCCGCCATCCACAGCGAAGCGGCAAACTTGGGCCAAGCTTGGTGCATATTGGCCGTGCAGCAGCCGAAATGCGGCTCCAGGCCGAACAGATTCGCATCCGGGCCGTTGCTCCAGCTTCGCGGCGCGACGTTGCAGACGATCTGATTGACTTGCTGGTCGTACTGATGCGAGGTCCAATCCGCCGAAATCGCCGCCGGCAGCGCGTTAAAGGCGACTTTTTCCAAAATGTCGCCGAACCGCCCGTCGCCATAGATGCGCGTCAACTGCTCCATGGAGAACATGTACTCGACGACGGCGCACAGCTCCACCCCTTGGCTCGGATGTGTGCCGGACAGCCATTCATCGCCCGAGAACATGCCATGCGCCTGACCGTGGTAGATCATCAGGCTGTCGATGCCGCGGCGCACCGCTTCCCGCTGGACGGGGTCGCCGGTCCATTCGTAAATCGTCCCCGGCGTCTTGATCCCCATCGCCACATTGACGACATGGGTTCGCCAATCCCATTGCTCCACCTTGCGCCAGTACGGAAAGTCGTGGAAGATCTCCGTCCATTCCAGCGTCTGCCGGGCGACAATCGCCGCCAGCTCCGGCAACATCGGATCTTCGGTGCGCTTGTACAGCCAGCGCAGCGTCAGCAGCATTTCCGCTCCCCGCGCCTTCGCCCATCCGCGCAGCGGCTGCTCCTCGATCTTGCTGCGCACGTATCGGAAAAACCTGCCCAGGAACGGGACGATCCGTTCGTCTCCTGTCGCCTCCGCATGCTGCGTCAGCACTTTCAGCATAATCATGTAATGCCACCAGTCCTGCTTTCCGTCGACCTCGCTGTTAACGGTGCGAATGGCGTCCGGACCGAATTGCCCGTCGCTCCGCTGGCTCGCGAGCGACCATTCGATCCAGCGGTTCGCCTTGCCGATCAACCGCTCATCCTCCAGCAGATAGGCGAGCGGAAGCAGCCCGTCCACATAATACGGACCGCGCTCCCAGCTTTCCCCTTTTCCTCCGAGCCAGCCGTTGTCCGGTCCGACGTCGGCCCAATGCTCTTCCAGATGGCCGGTCAGTCCGTCCGCCTGGATACGCAGCTGGTTGTACAGCCATCCGGCCGGCTTTACGCTTCCGAGCGGAAGCGGTTCAAATGCCGTACGATGCAGCGCCATACGTTTCTCCCCTTTTCGCTATCGGATGAACCGAATATAGCATGAAAGCGAAAGGGACGGGATAGCCGATGACAACCGCCTTTTATCCGATCGCAACATCTAATTGCATCTGCGCATGCCGGTCTATTAAGATAATGACAAGCTGCATCGTAAAGGGGAAGGAACTGAAATGTTTCAATTCGTATGTCCGCCAATGCCGCACTGCATCGTCGCGGGCGAAGATACGTACCCGGCGGGCGGTACGCATCCGGACCGCTCCAACATCGGCGTATTCGATCTTCTCGTCGTGACAGGCGGCGCGCTTGAACTGGAGGAGAACGGCATGCCGCTGCAGGTGGAAGCGGGACATTACGCCATTCTGCGTCCGGACCGCGCTCACCGGACAGCCGTTCCATGCCGGTCGGAGACGCATTTCTACTGGGTTCATTTTCAGACGCTCGGCCGTTGGGAGGAAGTGTACGAGCGGCAGACGCCGGCAGTCAGGCCGCCGGTTCATCCGTATGACCAGGTGGAATATTTCACCTGGTATATTCCGCAAGCCGGCCGTATTCCAGTGCCGGAAGCGGTCTATAGCGAGCTGCGGGGCATTTTGCTGCAGCGGCATCCCGACGCCGCTTCGCGCTGGAAACGCCAGCAGCATTTTCTTGCGGCGCTGCTGCAGCTGCAGGAAGCCGGGGGCGCGGTTCCGGCAAGCCCCCGCCTCGCCGTCGCGGAGGAAGCGGCCGTCTTCCTGCGCCGCCATTACCGGGAACCGCTGCATTACAAGCGCATGTCGGAAGCGCTGCATTTTCATGCCAATTATATTGCGCTCTGCATGAAAGAAGCGTTCGGCTGCACCCCGCTCGAGTATTTGACCCGTTACCGGATCGAGCAGGCCAAGCTGCTGCTCGTTAATACGAACGAGCCGGTCGGCAAAGTGGCCGGGGAGACCGGCTTCGGTTCCTTCCCTTATTTCGTCCGCTGCTTCCGCCGCCATGCCGGCTTGACGCCCAGCGCCTTCCGGAAGCAGTTCCGGTCCGTGCCGCCGGAATAACCGCGCCGCCATGTCCCGGGTGATAAAAGACGGCTCGTTGACGGCCCCATTTTCAAAACTCCCTCCTCCGGTAAAAAGCGAGCGAAAGCGAAAATGACGCGGTCACGATAATCAATAGCGCAAGTACAACCAATATCGTCAGACCGGTATCCGACCTTGCAAGAGAGAAATCGATCCCCGCGCCGTTCGATAATTGACCTGAGATCGCGTGTCCTCCAAACAGAAAAGCGAACAGGACCACGAAATTCGTCAAGCGCGATTTCATAAAACCGACCTTGAATATAAGCGGGAACGAAAGACTGAATATAAGCGTGACCGCAATGAATGTGGAGGCAACCGCCTCTAACGTAAACGGAAAACTGAAATGGGGAATCTGAAACAGATTCGCCAGCATGCGAATGATAAAGTTTACGAGCAACGCATAAGCCGCGAACACATAGACGGACACGTACTTGGACATCACGATCGTGTTTTTCCGGATCGGCAGGCTGACCAGCAGCTTATCGCCGTTTGTTTTTTCTTCCAGCATGCCGGCACCGTAAACAAACAGGTAACAGATCGCCCATATGCTGACCGTGAGCCCGGCGGTTCCCATCGAGGAAAGGGAAAAAGAGAAGAAGACCATGATAAGCAGAGACAGCAGCAGCGTCCGTTTTTGCATCAATACGTCTTTTTTAATAAGATGAAACATAGGTCCGTCCTCCTCTGGTTGTAAACAGCAAAATGTCCTCCAGGGTCGGTTTTTCCAGAATGACCGAGTTGCCGAACCGTTTCATGGCCTCCCGTCTGTTCCGGCACAACGCTTCAAATCCGTATTTGTTCTCCTTCAGGCCGATCAGGTCTTCCCGGTTCGTTTCGCTTAACGTTTCCTTGCCGCCCTTGACGATGCAGTATTGTTCCAGCAGCTCGTCTTTTGTTGTGCTCAGCAAAATTTCGCCGTTATGGATCAGGGTAATGAAATCGGCGACTTTGTCCAGGTCGGACGTGATGTGGGTGGAGAAAAAGATCGATTTATCTTCGTCTTGAATGACCTCCTGCAAAATTTCCAGAAGCTCGTTCCGGATCAGCGGGTCCAGACCGGACGTCGGTTCGTCCATGATCAGCAGCTCCGCACCGTGCGAAAGCGCCAAGGCCAACGAAAATTTCATTTTCATCCCTTTGGACAAATGCTTGATCTGCTTCTTTAAAGGCAAGTTGAAGTCTTTGGCCAGCTTTTGGAACAATCCTTCATCCCATCTGCTGTAAAAAGGGCGGATCATATTTTTCAATTCCCGGACTGTCAGTTCATCGTAAAAATGATTTTCGTCGTAAACAAACCCGATTTTCTCCTTGACGGCGATTTCATCCTTCTCGTGGTCCAATCCGAAAATGCGGATTTGTCCTTCATCCTTCTTCACCAGGTTCATGATCAGTTTGATCGTGGTGCTTTTGCCAGCCCCGTTCGGCCCGATGAAGCCCATAATATACCCGCGTTTCAACGAAAGATTGATGTTTTTCAAAGAGAACTCGCCATAGCTTTTTGACAGGTTGGTTATTTCCAAAATGTTATCCATTGCGGTTCACCCCTCGTAGATCAACGTGAGCATCTCTTGCAATTCATCCAAAGTCAGACCCAAAAGCTTGGCTGTCGTTACGGCCTCGGTCATTTTTTCCTCGATCACCCTGATTTTCGCCTCGCGCAGCATTTCGTTGTTAATCGACGCCACAAAGGAACCTTTTCCGGCCACGGTGACGATAAAGCCTTCCTTTTCCAGCTCGTCGTAGGCTCTCTTCGTCGTGATGACGCTGATGTTGAGATCTTTCGCCAAGCTGCGGATCGAAGGAAGAGGCTCGGAATCGGTCAGCTCCCCTTTCATAATTTGTTCTTTAATCTGGTTCACGATTTGCAAATATATAGGTTCGTCGGACGAATTGGAAATCAAAATGTTCACAGCGCGGGATCCCTCTATTCGTTATAACTGTACATATACAGTATATACGGAATTAACAGTGTTGTCAAACAGAAGAGTACTGTCAAACATAACACGGTGCTGTCTATGGTGCGGTCAAACATAAGAAAAACGCCTGGCGGCGTTAGTGACATGCGATGTTTTCTGTTGCGCGGTTCGCGCTTATCGAACGGCATAAAGTCATACGTTTTTCATTCGCCGCTCTCTCTTTGACCCGGTATTACGGTATTAGCCGACCCGGTATTCGGTATTAGCCGCAGGTCGCGGCATCCCTCCATACAGAGCAGCTTAAACCGTCTCGGGGATCTCCGTACACCAGTAGCCTAAACCGTTTCGGAGAGATCCGCATACCAGTAGCCTAAACCATATCGGAAAGCACCGCACTTCCGGAGCTTAAACCATCCCGGAGAGATCCGCATACCAGCAACAGAAACCATATCGGGCCCCTGCACCTGTTCGCTGCCGTTTTCACTCGTTTTCATTCGTTATAAATCAACCAATCCTGCAAAAGTACAGTTTTTTACCGCTATTGACGGCCCGAACGCTCAAATTCCTGCGATAATACAGTATTTTTGACCTCCAAGCGGCATGTCAGACTGAAATGGTTAATAATTCCTGCATTTTTGCAGGAATGTGAGCCAAAGGCGTCCGTCAGGGGTAAAAATCCTGCACTTTTGCAGTATTCACCGCCTTCAGCTGTTACCGATCGCCCCTGACCCGTTGGAAGGTGCCGCTTGGGCGGTGACCGGCGGCAGCGGTGCGCTGGCATTGCACGCTTCGCTGTTACCGGTGCAGCGGTTTGCTGGCATTGCACGCTCAGGCCGTTACCGCGGCAGCGGTGCGCTGGCATAGACTTCCTTAGACAAAAAAGAAGGGGACGATCCCCAGGTCATTCCAGACCTTCGGGATAGCCCCCTTGTTGGCGGTTACCAGGCGTAGGCTCGCGGAGCCTCTCCGCCGGGTCCCGGGAATATTTCGTCCAGCTTGGCCAACGTTTCGTCATCCAGCTTCAGCTCCACAGCGCGCAGCGTTTGCTGGAACTGCTCCAGCGTCCGCGGGCCGATAATCGGCGCCGTCACCGCCGGATGCGCAAGCGTCCAGGCGAGCGCGACCGTCGCCTCCGATTCGCCGAGCTCCTTGCACAGCTTCGAGAACCGCTCCAGCTGCGGACGCAGCTTCTCGAGCCGCTCCTTGAGACGGGCCGTTCTCGTGCCTTCCTGCGGCTGCAAGTTGCCGCCAAGCAGGCCCCCGTCCAGCGGACTCCAGGGGATGACGCCGATGCCATGCTCCTCGGCCGCCGGCAGCACTTCCAGTTCCGGCAAGCGGCACAGCAGGCTATACTTGTGCTGCTCGGATACAAGGCCGAGCAAACCGCGCTTCTCGGCTTCATATTGCGCCTTCACCAGATCGCGGCCGGCAAAATTGCTGGCCCCGACGTAGCCGATTTTCCCTTGAAGGCGGTGAACTTCGAACGCGTTCCACAGTTCGTCCCACGACACGTTGCGGTCGACGTGGTGCATTTGATACAGCTCGATATGGTCCGTCTGCAATCTGCGCAAGGAATCTTCCAGATGGCGGCGGATTTTGTAAGCCGACAGCCCGGCGCGCTCGTTCGGATCGACGACCGGTTCCTGCATGCTGCCGTACACTTTCGTGGCCAGAATTACTTTCTCCCTCCGGCCGCCTCCTTGGGCGAACCAGCGGCCGATAATTTCCTCGGTCCAGCCCCGGTGCTCCGTACCGCCATACACATTGGCCGTGTCGAAGAAATTGACGCCGGCGTCGACGGCGGCATCCATAATGCGGAATGCCTCCTTCTCCTCCGTGTTCGGACCGAAATTCATCGTGCCAAGACAAAGTCTGCTCACTTTCATGCCCGATTTGCCTAGCGTTGTGTACTCCATGTTTCGCAACCTCCTTCTCTTCTCGTTCGGTTAGGTTGGATGGTACAACTCTATTATAGCGAACCTTAATTTTCCTGATAAGAACGGAATTCAAAGTTACTTACGGAAGCGAAGTTTACTAGATACACTCCGATGCAAACGGCGTTCTTCAATCTATAACCAGCAGCACTTCGTTCAGCGAAAGCAATGCGCGGGGATCGATCTTGAGCGTTGCGAGCGGATCTCCGGTTCCGCCGTATACGGCTGAATAATGCTGCAGCCGTCTGTCCACGACGGCGGGAAGCGAATGGCCGATCATCGGCACGCTGCCGGCTTCGAACCCGGTCGCCCGCTTCACCTCTTTCGGCGGTGCGAGACAGACGCTGCTCGATTCCAGGCGTTCAGCAAGTGCCGCAAAATCGATCGGTCCCCGGTCGCCCGCCACCGTCAGCGCCACATAGCCTCGGTCGGCGGACAAAATAAGCGTCGGCGCCGTCTGGCCGGCATCGATGCCGAAATAATCGGCTCCTTCCCGTGCGGATCGGATCGGCCGTTCATGGCGAATCCATTCGTATTCGTAACCGCTCCTGTCTAGCAGCTCCCGTATAAGTTCCAATGCCCGCCCCCCTTTTCTCCAATACCTGGGCTTCCATTAGGCTTTTCTCTTCTCCTTTTCGCTTTCAGCCGCTTGCCAGCCCAGCACGAATTTTTCATGCCGCCGATCTTCCCTGATCCGGTCCAATGAACCGAAATAACGTTCTATCGCATATTTCTGGGAATCATGGGCGCGCAATGCCGCAGCCTTGACCGCCCAGTACGGTTCCGTTTCCACCGCGAGATCCGGCTTCTTCCCGTCCGAATCCATCGCCGGGAACCAGGCGTAATAGAGAAACCGGACATTCGGGCATCTTCCGCCTGTTGCGGCAGCAGTGGCTGCCCGCGAGATCGCGATATGGTCGGGATGTCCGTTGCCTCCGTCCGGCGGAAACGTAAAGACGGCTTCGACCTGATGCTCTCGCAAAAACCGCTCGACCGCAGCGACAAGCTCGTCGCCCGCCTCGTTCAATCGTCCGTCGGGGTAGCCGAGCTGCACGACGTTCTCCAATCCTAGCAGCTCCGCCGCCTCCGCCATCTCCCGGTCGCGGATAGCCGCAAGCTCGGCTTTCGACACATGGCCGTAATCGCCGTTCTTCTGTCCCGCATCCCCGCGCGTGGCGACGAGCAGGACGGGACGTCCGCCGCAATCGGCGATTTGCCGTATCAAGGCCGCGCTCAAAAACGATTCATCGTCCGGATGCGCGTATACGAAACCCGCTTTCGTCCAACTGTTCATTCGGTTCCCTCCCCGTATATCGTATCGCGCATCGCGCAGCATCCGCAATCGACGTATCCCCTAGCCTAGCCGGGAATATGCCGTCCGCGGACACCGTAACTGCTTATTCGTCGCCCAAGTAATATTCACGGAGCGCGTCCGCAACGCCGAGCGGATTGCTGCGCAAATCTTTCGCGCTGAAGAACAGATCGCCTTTCACTTCGGAATAACGCTTATTATACTCCAGCTGTCTGACGATTTCCTGCGCCGACTGCCAGCCCGCTTCATTCGTCCCCAGCTTGTAAGGCGAATGTCCGATGTACAGCTTGACGTCCGTTCCGCGGACTTCCTGCGCCCACCAATCGACCAGTTTGTCGTAGCGGGCGTTCGCAAACGAGAGGCTCCAATAAATTTGCGGCGCGACATAGTCGATCCATTCGTTCCGGATCCAGGTCCGGACATCCGCATACATATTGTCGTAAGCGGTGACGCTCGCTTTCGTATCCGACCCTGTCGGGTCGACGGAGCGGTTGCGCCATACGCCGAACGGACTGATCCCGAATTCGACATCGGGCTTAGCGGCATGAATGGACTCGCCAAGTTGCTTGACGAACGCATTGATATTGCTGCGGCGCCAGTCACCGGGTTCGAGTCCTTCCGGGTTGTAAGCCTTGAAAGCGGCCTCGTCCGGAAAGTCGCCGCTCGACGGATAGAAATAATCGTCCAGATGGACGCCGTCGATTTCATATCCGTTCACGACTTCCATAATCGCGTCGACAATATGCCGCCTTACTTCGGGAATGCCGGGGTTCAGATACAGCTTTCCGCCCGATTCGACGATCCAGTCCGGATGCAGCCTGGCGGCATGATTGGGAGCCAATGCGCCGATATTCGCGTCCGTACTTGCCCGAAACGGATTGAACCAGGCGTGAAATTCCATCCCCCGCTTGTGCGCTTCCCCGATCATGAACGCCAGCGGATCGTAGTCCGGCGCCTTCCCTTGCGTGCCGGTCAGAAATTTGGACCATGGCACGAGCGCCGACGGATACAACGCGTCGCCCGCAGGCCGCACCTGCACGAAGACGGCGTTGAGGCCCATCTCCTGCAGTTCGTCCAGCAGCGCGGCGAACTCCGCTTTCTGCCGCTGCGTATTGCCGTATGAACCGGCCGACGGCCAATCGAGATTGAATACCGTAGATATCCAGGCGCCTTTCAGCCCCTTGTCCCCGCCTCCGCCGCCGGGTACGGACGGCGACGCTCCGCCGGAACGAAGGGTAATCGTCTTCGCCTTCTGATTCCACACGACGTCCAGTCCGAGCTGCTCGCCGACAAAACGAAGCGGCACCATAATTCTGCCGTTTCGGTCCTGCACTGAAGCGGTGAGCGGCAGACGGCTTCCGTTCACGAGCGCATACGTTTGGCCGTTCGTCAGCATAATGTCCGCATTTGCCTTGCGAATGGTTACCGTCTTCGTCCGCTGATTCCAGACGACAGCTGCGCCGATATTCTCGCTGATGACGCGCAGCGGCACCATCGTAACGTTCAGCTTCGGCACGACATAGGGCGATACGTCGCTGTCGATTTTTTGACCGTCCAAAAAAATGGCAATGTCGGGCGAAGAAGCGCCGGCATAAGCCGCAGGCGCGACAAACGAGAAGAATAACGTGAGCGTCAGCCATTTTACGAACCGCGCGCGGATTTTCATCAATGAAAGAGACCTCCCGATCGTGTGGTACGGTCGATTGCAACCGTTTCAGACGATTAGACGCTCGTACCTGCCTTTTTGTTTCGTCGCGGTCCGAATATTTGTTGATGCCTAACGGCCATGCCGTTTCCAATCGGTTTTGATATTGTAAGGTTAACAGATTTCGGTATAATGAAATAAATATCATGAATAGTTTGAATAATCTATATAAGGCGGGTTAATGACGATGGTCGAAAATTTGGAGTGGTACCGGACGTTCTACTTTACGGCCAGGGCGGGGAGCTTCTCCAAAGCGGGGGAAATGCTGCATATTACGCAGCCGGCTGTCACGCATTCCATCAAGCAGCTGGAAACCCGGCTCGGCGGCCAGCTTTTTCACCGCACGCCGAAAGGCGTGACGCTGACCGCTGAAGGAGAGGCGCTGCTCGCTTACGTCGAGCAGGCGTATCATCTTATCGCCGCCGGCGAACGCAAAATCTCCGACATGCACGATTTGCTGACCGGCACGATTCGGATCGGGGCCGGCGATACGCTCTGCAAACATTATTTGCTGCCGGCTCTTCAAGCTTTCCATGCCGATTATCCCGGTATCCGCATCCAGGTCGTCAACCGGACGACGCCGGAGACGATCGAAATGCTGAAGGACGGGACCATCGATGTCGGCATCGTCAACCTGCCCGTCGAAGACCGGCTGCTGCATGTAGAAGAAGGCGGCAGGCTGCAGGACTGCTTCGTAGCCGGTCCGGCTTATGCGCATATAGCCGAACAGGCGCTCCCGTGGGAGCGCCTGTCCGAATACCCGCTTATGATGCTCGAACGCGGCAGCCGGTCCAGGGAATTCGTCGATGGATTCGCTTCCGCCCGGGGCTGCCGCCTTCAGCCGGACATCGAGCTTGGCAGCGTCGATCTGCTTATTGAATTCGCCAAGCGCGGATTCGGCATGGCTTGCGTCATCCGGCAATTCGTCGAACGTCAGCTCAAATCGGGGGAATTGTTCGAAATCCGGTTGAACGAGCCTCTGCCGTCCCGCGGCATCGGTATCGTAACGCTCCGCAGTGTGCCGTTGTCGGCGGCGGCCAGAAAACTGGTCGGCATGCTGCCGCGCGGATAACGCTCACGACAGTCCTTCATGCCGATCCCAGTAAACAATGTTACCCAGCCGGAATATCAAACCGTGACCCGCTGCTCCTCTCAACGTTTCAGGAAATGGGCAAAAACATCATCGTAACGGGCAAATTGCTTCCCGAAGCGAGCGTAAATACGATATCGAGCGTTTCGGCGAACGGTCCGGTACGGTACAGCACGGCTGCTTCGTTCGCATTGCGCAAAATGCTGTCGTTCGTCACCTTAACCACTTGCCCGTTGATCAGAAACGCGCCGGTGTAATGCCCGCCCCGTGCGTTCAGGGCGACGACCGTATTCGGGGCGACTTCGACCTTCATCCGGTACAATACCCCGAAGTTGCCGAGATTGTGCTCCGGCCGGCCGGTCGTAGAGTCAAGTCCGTATAAATACGTATCCATCTTCCGGTCGCCGAGCACGATCCGTTTCGGCTCGTAGCCGAGCGGTTCCGTAATGACCAGTTCGCGGTCGGCATCGTAGAACGTTCCCCGCACATGCAAGCCGTCGCGCGGCATAATTTTGAGCGTATCCATTTCCGTTAGCGGATCTTTGGACGGATCGAGCAGGACAATGCGGAATTGGATCTCCTTGTCGGTCACGACATCCCCGTATGCCGAGAATACTTGGCCCGGCTTGATCGGCACCTTATTCAGATCGTTCATGATGACTTTCGATTCGCCCGGCTTAAGCGACGTCCATACCGGCTCTGCGTCCGCCGCGAGCGATTCCAGGTAACGGGCCGTGGACAGCCGGCCGCTCGTCGAAACATATTTGATCGGACCGCCCATGCCGAATGCCTTGATGCCGACTTTGGCCGACGTGCGGTTCGGGTTGGTGGCGATGAGATACATCTTGACGGGACGTCCGATCTGGTTCAAGTTGTGGAACAGGAAGCGGACTTCGCCCTTCAGCCGGTCTTCGTAGGCTATGCCTTCCTCCACCCACGTTTCGGGGCTGTTGCTGCGTACCATCTGCGCCTTCTGCGAGCGGAAGGTGTAAGGCACGGTCGGAATATCGAGCACCGCCCCTCCGCTGATCGCATATTTCTCTCCAACCGGCGTGAACCGCAGACCGAACTCTTCGCGGGTATACATCACTTCGTCCGTGATGTACACCGTGACGCTCTTCTCGCTCTTCAGCCCGCCGCCATCCTCCACCTGAAGCGTAATCGTCTTCTCGCCCGGCTCGAAGAAAGCCGGTTCCTTGCCCTTCCATGTCCGCTTGCGGATATCGTTGCCGTCATCGGTGCTTCGATCCGTATAGACGATCGGCTCGCCGATCCGGTACACCGACTTGTCGGTCGTAAAGTCGGCAACCGGCGGCATATTCGGCTGCAGCACCTTGATCGTGACCGAGTACGGCTCGCTCCATATACCGTATACGTCCTGCACCCGGCGGGTAATGGTATACTCGCCCGGAAACAAGAATATGCTTTCACGTCCCGTCCACTCCTCGTTGATGATCGGCAAACCGCGAGGATGCGAGGCACGGTCGCGATAATCGACCATCGTCTGACCGGCGAATATTTCCTTCGGAGATACGGTGAATGCCGCGATCGGGCGGGTCGTCCATTGCAACCGCACTTCACCGTCGGCGTCATGAAGCACGCTTCCGGTCAGCATCGCCCAAGTCGCCACCGGCACCATCAAAGAGCCTTTCAACGTATAGGCCGGCGCCGCTCCCATTACCTTCTCTCCGTTGGAAACGGCAACAGCGCTTCCCGATTTGAAGCGAAGTTCTTTGTTTCCAAGCACGGCGGTCGATTCCTTCGTCGTTTTGTTGTAGCCGATCTTGTAGCCGTAACTGGCGGCCAACGTTTTGAGCGGCGCGTACAATACGCCGTCTTTATCGACGAGTGGCTGAACGGATTGGAACGCCAGACCGTTCAGAACCATTTCGGCGCTATCCGTACGCATCAGCAGTTCGTCCGTCGTAAAGGTATCCGGATTCACACCGTCCGGATTCGTCCCGTCCAAAGCCGAGCCGCCGCCGTCAGCACCCGATCCGTCCGCCACCGTCTCTCCGCCGCTTCCCCCTTCGTTCTCTCCTTCCGTGTCCGTGTTTCCCTGCCAATCTTGCGCCGCAACGGAGCCGTTCGACTGAACGGCATACGCCGAACCGCGCGCAGGCGATTCATTCGCGGCCGCGCCCGTCGCTGCGCCAAGCGGTGCGGCGAGCAGCGTTACAACCGTCATCCATCTTACAAGTTTCATGCTCCTACTCCTCGTATCTGCAGATCGTTCTGCGCATAGTGGTAAATATCCCCTTTGATTAAACGAACGAATCGGCGGAAGGTTGCGGGTTTTAGCAAAAAACGACAAAAAAATGTTTCCTGACATTTCCATTAGCCGTCGTCCCTTGCAGAACGTGAACATTTACGGTATACTGCTGCCAATACGATACCGACCATTATGCCGATGAAGAGAATCCAACTCGGAGGCGTTCTCGTCAAGGGGATGATTGCGTCCCCCTAAGTTTACCGGCTGCCGTCCGTTATCGCGGTACCAAAGCGGATCGAACCGATTGCGGTTCGGTCAAGTTGGGTGGCACCGCGAGTCAAGCGCTCCTCGTCCCAAACGGATGAGGGCGCTTTTTATTTTTTCGAGGAGGCGGTTATATGCTTGACATGAACTGGATTCGGGAACATCGGGAAGAAGTGCAGCGGGCGGCCGACGGCAAAGGAATTCGCCTGTCGGTCGGCGAACTGCTCGCCGCGGACGAACGTCGCCGGCGGCTGTTGAAGGAAGTGGAACAATTGCGGCACGCGCGCAACGAGTTGTCGCGCGAAGCGGGAATCGCCATGCGCGCGGGAGATGACGAACGGGCCGAAGAGGCGAAGCGCCGCGCGCGCGGCATCAACGAAAGACTGGCGGCGCTGGAGGCACAAGAGGCCGAGGCGAAGCGCCAGGTTCATGAACTGATGCTGCTCGTGCCGAACATCGTCTCGCCAGACACGCCGGACGGCGCATCGGACGCGGACAACGTCGAAATCCGTCGGGTAGGCGAACCTCCCGTATTCGATTACAAGCCGCTCGATCATGTCGAACTGGGCGTATTGCATGACATGATCGATATGCCCCGCGGAGTCAAGATGGCCGGCACCCGCAGCTATGTGCTGAAAGGGGCCGCCGCATGGCTGCATCGCGCGGTGCAGCAGCTGGCGCTCGATCATCTGGCGGCCAAAGGTTTCACGCTGCTGGAAGTGCCCGTCGCCGTCCGCGGAGAAGCCTTCGAGGCTGCCGGTTTTTTCCCGCTCGGCAAGGATCAGGTATACGGGATCGCAGGCGAAAATCTATGGCTCGCCGGCACTGCCGAGGTTCCGCTCGTCTCGCTCTATAGCGGCGAAACGATCGATCTCGCGGAGCCGATGCGGCTTGCCGCCGCATCGGCCTGCTTCCGCAGCGAAGTCGGATCGGCCGGCCGCGACGTGCACGGACTGTACCGGGTCCATCAATTCGCCAAGGTGGAACAGGTCGTACTGTGCCGGGCGGACCCGGAACTTGCGGAAAAACTGCTGCAGGACATCACCGCGAACGCGGAGGAAATTCTGCAAATGCTGGAGTTGCCGTATCGCGTCGTCGCCGTCTGCATCGGCGACATGGCGCAGAAAACATACAAGCAATTCGATATCGAGACATGGATGCCAAGCAGAGGGGCGTACGGGGAAACCCATTCGTCGTCGTGTCTGCTCGACTTCCAGGCGCGGCGGGCCAATATCCGGTACCGGGATGCGGACGGGATCGCGCGATTCGCCTACACGTTGAACAATACGGCGGTCGCGACGCCGCGCATCCTAATTCCGCTGCTGGAAAACCACCAGCAGCCGGACGGTTCGATCCGCATTCCGAAGGCGCTGCGGCCGTACATGCAAGGCCGGGAACGGCTGGAACCGCCGGGCGGCGGAACGGTTTAACGTTAAGGTTAAGCAAAACCGCCGAACACTTTTCCCTGATCAGGAAAAGGTTCGGCGGTCCGATTGCCGCGCCCTTATTTTACCGTAATGCGCACCGTGGCCGTTTTGCCATCGAATATCGCTTTGACGGTCGCCTTTCCTTTGCCGGTAACGACGATGCGGCCGGCCGTCACCGTCGCGACTTTGCTGTTCGAGCTCGTCCATACCGCGCCGCTTGTCACGTCAACCGTTTTGCCGCCCTCGTACTCCGCTCTCAACGTGACGCTTTCCTGATCGCCAACCTTCAATTGCAGCGACGGAACCGAGGGAACGATTTTTTTCAGCTTCGGCTTCACGACGAGCGGCACTTTAACCGTTTTGCCCTGATACGTTCCGGTCAGGATGCCGGTGCCTTCGGCAAGCGCCTTGACGGTCGAGCCTTTGACCGATGCCAGCTCGGGCGAGCTGACGGACCAGTTCATTTTCGAGCCGATCGAAACTTTCTGGCCGTTTTTGTAATAACCGGTGACGCGGATCGACTTGGAACGGTTCAAAAACAGCTCGAGCGATTCGGGTTCGACGACCATGCGCACGATTTCTTCTTCGACGGTTACGCGAACGGTCGCCTTTTTCCCGAGATAGGTAGCGGTCAGCGTCGCTTTCGAAGGAACGAGTCCTTTGATTTTCCCGTCCTTGATCAGCACGTTCGGCGTCGACGATTTCCATTCCGCGAGATCGCCGATGTCGTCGGCTTCTTCCCCGTTTTCGTAAACCATCGTCAGTTTCGGCAGGCTCGCTTCCTTGCCCTTGATGACGCTCACGTCTGTCATATCGCTCAGCAGAAGAAGCGGCTTCTCATGAATGACGATCGTCACCGAATCCGAACGGTTCTTGACAGCCGCCGTCAGCGTGGCCGTCCCGGTTTTACGGGCAACCCACTTGCCGTTCTCGACCGTCACGACGTCGGGATTGCTGGACGTCCATTCGGCCAGATTCGTCACGTCGACCTTGGCGCCGGAAAGATCAGTGCCTTCCGCTTTCGGCAGATCGCCTTCGCCGCCGACGAACCCGTCCACCTTCTCCGGCACGATGACCACTTTGCCGATCGACGGATACACGGTGACCTGAACGGAACGGCTCAAACCTTTGTACGACGCCGTAATTTTGGCCGTGCCCGGCGCCATCGGCTTCAGCAAACCGCCTTCAACCGTAGCGACATATAGATTGGACGATTCCCATTTCGCGGCGTCCGTTACGTCAATCGGCTCCATATCCGGGTCGTCGGCCACCGTGACGCGAAGCTGCTGCGGCTCCTCGGACACGAGCAGGTGCAGCGGCTTGTCGACCGACAGATTCATCGCCTCGTGAGCAAGCCGGACGATGACGGTGACAGACTTGGATACGCCGAGATACGAGGCTTGTACGGTCGTTGTGCCGGGACCGACCGGCGTCACCTTGCCGTCTTTCACCGTAGCGACGGACGGATTGCCACTCGTCCAGGCCGCTTCGTCCGTCACGTCTTCATTTTCCCCGGTCTTGCGCAGCGCAGTGGCCGTCAACTGCCGATCCACATCCCCCGTCTTAAATTCGAGCATGCCGTCGGGGGTCAGCGTCATCGACTTGTACGGAGAGGTCACATCCAGCTTGATCGTATCGCTTCTGCCTTTATATTTGGCGGTAATCGTCGCCGTTCCGGACGCCACAAGGGTCACTTTCCCTTTGGAGACCGTCGCGACCGAGCTGTTCGATGTCGTCCAGACCGCATCGTCGGTCACATCGGTGACAGTCGTTCCTTTATGGGCGACAAGCGTAAACGAGGGCATCTCCCCGAGCTCGACGTCAAGCGCGGAAGGAGCGGGCGCCGCGTCGCCCGGCCTGCCGATTTCCACTTTGTCGTAAGCGTAGCTGACGTTGACGCGCAGCGTAATCGGCGCAGCCGTTTTGTAGGTTGCGGTAATGTCGGCATAACCTTCGGTCAGCGCGGTGAGCTCGCCTTTGTCGACCTTGACGACTTTACTGTTGGACGATGTCCAGCTCGCCTCGCTCGTCACTTCTTTCGTCGAGACGGTGCCTCCTGTGATGTTGGCCCACACTCTCAACGCATAAGGGGCGTCATCCACCTCCAGTTGCAGCGGGTTCGGTACGGACTGGAAATAAATCGACTGCACGGTTTCCTGGGCCGACGCCATGCCGGCGAAAGGCTGTACGAGCAGCGCCAGCGCCAGCAGGAACGGGATCCCGAGCTTCGCTTTGCGGCCGGTCAGCCTTTTTTTCAAACTTTCAAGCATGATTACCTCCTGAGCAAACAGTTTCGCGTTTTCCTGTAGTCCCGTTACACGGTTCTATGGGTATTAACGGCAAAAGGAGGCCGAATATGAAGATTTCGGAGCAAATTCCTGCGGGACCGGTAAGCAAGACGGCCATAACCGCCCGTTCGGCCCGGCAGGATACAAGCAGGACGGAGTGCGCTTGAAATAAAAAAACACGCCGGCCAAGGCGTGTCTCGTACATTCCGATCGTTATTCTGCGTTTTTGACGGCCGCCCGCAGCGTATGGGCAGCTTCGGGCTGCGCCGTTCGGAACGAAGTGCGAATCGTACGGGCGCCGCCCCCGCGCATCCATTGGCGGGTACGCCGGTCATTCTCCATCGCCACAAACAGACTGGCGCCGGCAATGACGAACAGCGCAACGGTTAACAGCGGAAACAGCACACTCATGATTCCATAATCCCTCCGGAACGGTCATAGAATGAAAATCATTATCATCATTATAACGTATCTTTCGCAAAATTCAATGCTTTCCCGGAAAAAAATTCGGCGGAAGGGGCCGGCCCCTTCCGCCTATTGCCTTGCCGCGCGCTGCGAAGAACCGTCAGCGCAGCAGCCGCAAACCGTTTAAAATGACGAGTATCGTGCTGCCTTCATGCCCGACGACGCCGAACGGCAGCGCAATATCCAGCGCGAAATTGGAAAAGATCAGCATGGCGATGACGGCGATGGCGAACGTGAGATTTTGCCGTACGACGGCCCGGGTGCGCCGGCCCAGCTCGACAGCCGTCGCGATGTGGCCGATATCGTCGTTCATGAGCACCAGATCGGCCGTCTCCAGCGCCGCGTCGCTGCCCGTCGCGCCCATCGCGACGCCTACGGTCGCGGTAGCCAGCGCGGGCGCGTCGTTCACGCCGTCGCCCGCCATCACCACGCAGCCGTACGACTGTTGCAGCTCCTTGATCCGCTCCGCCTTGTCCTGCGGCAGCAGCTCCGCGTAGACGAAATCGATGCCCGCTTCGGCCGCAATCGCGTGCGCAGTCCGGGTCTGGTCGCCCGTCAGCATGGCGACCCGCACGCCGAGTTCGCGCAGCCTTGCGATCGCCGCCTTCGCCTCCGGACGAAGACGGTCGCGCATCGCAATAACGCCCGCAATGCCGCGATCGCTGTAGAGCGCCACGACCGTCTTGCCTTCGCCTTCCAGCCGCTCGATATCGTGCTCCGCCGGACCGCGGCCGATCGTGCCGTCCAGCATCGCGGGCTTTCCGATACGCCACGTTTCGCCTTCAAATTGCGCCTGCACCCCAAGCCCGGTCAGCGACGTCCAGTCCGACGGCCGTTCGGCGCGAATGCCGCGCTCCTCGGCATGCCGCAGCACCGCCTCTGCCAGCGGATGCTCGGACAAGCTTTCGAGCGAAGCGGCAATCCGCAGCACCTCCTCTTCGGTCTTACCGCCGTATGCGATCAGATCGGTTACGACCGGACGGCCTTCCGTCAAGGTGCCGGTCTTGTCGAAAGCGACCACTTTCGCTTCGGCCAAATGTTCCAGATACGCGCCGCCCTTCAGCAGCAAACCTTGGCGCGCCCCGTTGGAAATCGCGGACAGGACAGCGGGCATAATGGAAGCGACGAGCGCGCAGGGGGAAGCGACGACGAGAAATACCATAGCTTTATAGAACGTCTGCGACCATGACCAGCCCAGCAGCAGCGGCGGGATGACGATCAGCATCGCCGTTGCCGCCAGAATGATGCGGGCATAAATTCGTTCGAACCGTTCGATAAAACGTTGCGACGCCGGCTTCTCGCTCTGGGCTTCCTGCACCATGCGAATAATTTTGGCGAACAGCGTGGAAGCGCTCGGCTGCGTCACTTCGACGAACAAGGCGCCCTGTCCGTTCATCGTGCCGGCGAACACGTCGTCGCCCGGCATTTTGTCAACCGGAACGGATTCCCCCGTTATGGAAGCCTGGTTGACCGCCGATGCCCCTTCTTTCACGACGCCGTCGGCAGGTATCCGCTCTCCGGGCCGGACGACGACGATATCCCCAACTTCCAGCCGCTCGACCGGCACGACCGTCTCCTCTCCGTTCCGAACGAGGGTGGCCGTCTCCGGCTTGCATTCCATCAGGCTGGAGATGTCGCGATGGCTCCGCGCCATCGTGTAGCTCTCCAGCGCCCCGCTGAGCGAAAAAATAAAGATAAGAACGGCGCCTTCCGCCCAATAGCCGATGCACGCCGCACCGATGGCCGCAAGAAGCATCAGCAAATTGACGTCCAGGTCGCGTTCCGCGATCAGCGTCTCGAGCCCTTCCTTCGCTTTTACATAGCCGCCTACCACATATGCCAGCAAATAGAGAACGATCGAAGCCGTTCCCGGCCCCCATACATCTTCCGTTCCCCAGGCCGCGGCGGTCAGCACCCCGCTGGCCAGCGCGGCAAGTCCTTCGCCGTACCGCGCGATCCGCCCGCCTCCCTTGCCTGCTCCGTAAGCCGGCAAAGCCGCGGCGGCAGCCGGGGCTGTCGGCGTTTCGTTCAACCGTTCGTACGATGCGCTCATATCGAATCCTCCGTCCGTAATCATCATTAAGAATGCAGTCATTGAGAATGAATACCATTGTTACAGTCCTTAAAACGACGCATGCTGCCCCTTCTATAAGGGACAGCATGGATCGAACCGTATGCAAATCAATATCGATGTTTCCGTCAGGAAACTTTATTGTAATTATTATAAACTAGAACAAAGAATAAGTAAATAATGATTTACGCACAAAAAAATGATACCTCTCCACCCTCTGCAGCGTATAGAATAACCGGGAGACGCCGGGACGCCGGCTTGTTTTTTGTCAACGGGAGCGTTATCCTTCATGAGTAACAGGTTTGGAGGGGCAAGGAGGTTGTGAATGAATCGACAACGTGAATGGACCGACCGTTTCCGGATTTTCCTGAATAACAAATTCGTCTTGTTTTTGCTCGTGCTGCTGTTGATCGGACTCAATGTACTCGTGTTCAGCAAAGTCCCTCACATTTTCGAACCGCTGCGGGTACTGGCGAAAACCGTTTTGCTGCCGATTATTCTGACCGGTATCGTCTACTATTTGACGAATCCGCTGGTCGACTACCTGGAACGCCGAAAAATCAAGCGCGCCTACTCCATACTGGCGCTGTATCTGGCGATTATCTGCGTCGTCACGCTGATCGTAGTCGCGGTCGTTCCGCTCATCCGCGATCAGGTGCAAGGTTTGATTGACAACATCCCGTACTATAGCGCGCAAATTCAGGTGCAGTTCGAGGATCTGATCGGAAGCGAAATTTTCAACCAGATCCAGCAGACGCTCGGCCTGGATACGACCGCGCTCATGAACGATCTGTCCAACCGGGCCACCGATTTGCTCAAAAACGCCTGGAGCGGCATCGGCGGATTTATCGGCGCCTTGACCGAGGTGGTGCTGGCCATCATAACCGTCCCGTTCATTCTGTTCTATCTGCTGAAAGACGGAAAGAAGCTGCCTCACTTCATTCTCGGCTTCGTCCCGACCAAGCTCCGCGGCCAGTCGTTTCGCGTCATGGTCGAGATGCACAGGCAGATCAGCTCGTATATCCGGGGGCAAATTATCGTCAGCTTCTGCATCGGGGCGCTGCTGTTCATCGGTTATCTGATTATCGGGCTAAACTATTCGCTCGTGTTGGCCATCATCGCCGCATGCACGAGCATCGTACCTTATCTTGGTCCGGCCATCGCCATTACGCCGGCGCTTATCGTCGCATCCGTCACTTCCCCGATCATGCTGCTCAAAATGATCGTCGTATGGACCGTCGTGCAGCTGATCGAGGGCAAGTTCATTTCCCCGCAAATTATGGGGAAGACGATGCACATTCACCCGATTACGATTATTTTCGTCATCTTGACGGCAGGCAATCTGTTCGGCATTGTAGGCATTATATTGGCCGTACCGGGTTATGCCGTACTGAAAGTGATCGCGACGCATCTGTTCCGTTATTTCAAGACGCGCTCCGGACTGTATGAGGAGGAACGGACAGTTTCGGCGAACGAATAAGGGCCGGCCCGCGCAGGCCGGCCTTTTTCCGCTCGCGGCGTCCGAAAGCCGGCATGCGTGCGGCTGTTCGACGTCTGCCGGTCGATAGTCGAATTCTGCTTTCCGTCGGATGTAGCTGTATCGTCCCTTCTGCTCCGTATCGTTCTCCGGCAATGCCGGTCATGCGGAGCCGGTTTTTCGCCTTAACCCGCCATAAGCCGATTCCTCTCCGACAGCAATATGTGGTCCTCCCCTGCTTCGCGATTGCCCCTTCCCGCTGTCGGTCGTTGCCGGACAAAGTCTTGCTTGTCTGGCGCATCGCAGTACCCGTTTTCCCGTCTAGCCCCGCTCTTCCCGTTGACATCGGGCGATTGCTTGACTATCGTAGAATCAAGCTGTATCGCCGCTTACCAAAAAAGGGGAGGCAAACGATGGATCAGACGACGCTGGAAATGTTTCGCACGTTGACGGAATTGCCGGGAGCACCCGGCTTCGAGGATGAGGTGCGCCGCTATATGCGGAGCCAAATCGGCGCATATACGAATGAAATCGTGACCGACCGGCTCGGCGGGCTGTTCGGGGTGCTTCGCGGAAACGAATCCTGGCCCAGGGTTATGGTGAACGGACATATGGACGAGGTCGGCTTTATGGTTACGGCCATTCTCGACAACGGCATGCTCCGGTTCCAGCCGCTGGGCGGCTGGTGGAGTCAGGTGATGCTCGCGCAGCGGGTTGAAGTTATCGCCCGGTCCGGCCCCATCCCCGGCGTAATCGGTTCCACGCCGCGGCATCTGCTGGACGAGACGCAGCGGAGCAAGCCGGTTGACATCGGCGCCATGTACATCGATATCGGAGCCGACAGCCGGGATCATGCGCTGGAGATGGGCATTCGTCCGGGACTGCCGGTTGTTCCCGTCTGTCCGTTCACCCCGCTCGCCGGCGGGAAGAAAATATTGGCCAAAGCCTGGGACAACCGGTTCGGCGTCGGCCTGGCGATCGAGCTGCTCCGGGAGCTGAAGGACGAGAAGCTGCCGAACGTCCTGTATGCAGGCGCAACGGTGCAGGAAGAGGTCGGCCTGCGCGGCGCGCAGACAGCCGCCGAGCTGATCCGGCCGGATATCTGCTACACGCTCGACGCCGGTCCGGCCAACGATACGGGCGGCGACCGCCACGCCTTCGGCCGGCTCGGCGAAGGCGCGGTCATCCGCGTACTGGACAGCTCGATCGTCCCGAACCGGGCGTTGATGGAATTTATTCTCGATACGGCGGAGACGGAGCGGATACCGTATCAGTTCTTCGTATCGCCGGGCGCTACGGACGCGGGGAAAGTGCATCTGCACGGCATCGGCGTGCCGACAGCAGCGCTTGGCATTTGCGCGCGCTACATTCATACTTCGGCATCGATGATCCATACCGACGACTACGATGCCGCCAAGGAGCTGCTCGTCAAGCTGGTGCGGCGGACGGACCGTTCGCTGCTCGACACGATCACGGCTTTCGCGTAAGTCGCCCAAAAAAACTCCGGCACGCCTGTTCCTTGCGGTGCCGGAGTTTATTTTTGTGTCACGACCGTTTTATCGCCCCATCCGTTCGTACGCTTCCGTAATTTCCTTGTCGCATCCTCGTCCGCCACGCTCGTCCTGTTCCCGCATGGAGTTTTAATTGCTCCTGCGCGGGGAGCCACTTAGGACTTTCCGAGAACGCGATGGGTTAAGCCAGGAGCTTCAATCCACGCTCCCGCGCGGGGAGCGACAGCATATGATGAAAACCCTTGTGCAGCAAGGTTTTCCCGCGACATTTTCGCGAACGTCTATTTTATCGTGCCCTTGGTGAGGCGCCCGGCTTGCCAATTTCGTTATTTCCCCAATCATACAAAAGGGGTGCGAACCTCCCGGGGAAATGGTGTGCGCTTGGGGTTCGCACAAGACAGACCGCGTCTTCAGTATAACATACCAACCGGGAAAGGAATTCAGGCGTTTCTATTTTTTCCGGCATCTACAAATAGAAGTGATAACCACACCATGGGCAGCTCACCGGTTACAATGAACATCGTAGCCCGCTCGATGCGCTGCGCAGGATCCGCCACCCGTCAACGGACTCCGCAAAACATCCATTTGCTCGTTGTTCATGGGACGTTGACGTTACAACGTAACATCTGCGAGCGAAGGCAGCACCGCCGAATTCCCCATGGTCGGGCTTGCCGACGGCTTGAAGCGCTTCTTCACGGACCGCCATCCGTCATGAACCGCCGGCAGCGGCCTTTGCTTGTGACTTTCCGCGCATTCGAATCGTCCGGCACAACCACCCGGTCGTTTGCGACAGATACGATAGATTTTCCCGAAGCCGCTGCACGACGGATACGAGAGATTGTCCCGAAGCCGTTGCGCGACGGTATTGAATCGCCCAATTGCAGCCGGACAACTGCCTCGGTAACGGTTCGCCGCCGTTTTCATCCGTTGAAAACAACCATTCCTGCGAAAGTGCAGTATTTTCCCGCTATTGATAGCCCGATCGCCCAAATTCCTGCGATAATGCAGTAATTGTGACCTCCAAGTGGCATGTAGGACGGAAACGGCCCCCAAATCCTGCACTTTTGCAGGAATCTACTCCAAAAACATCCGTCACGGGAAAAAATCCTGCACTTTTGCAGTTTCACCGCCTTCAACCATCTACCCATTCCACAATCATCCATTATTATGTAAATTTTACATCGCCATCGCTCGGCCGCTTTGAAAATTGTTATCAACATTCTACTACCTATTTATATTATACTCATTATGTATACAATTTAGATTCGAATGCGCCTGACGGACATGGTATGCTGAACTTCGATATGCTCCCTGCCAAAATCCGGTTGGCAAAACGCAATCCGACTTGCATCCTCGAACGACGGACGCCCGGTAAGAGAACAGCGGAATACAGATCCGGCTGGAAGCGGAATGGCTGGAAGAGAGTCTCCGGAAGTGGCATAACGGTGATTTCCACATACATGAAGGAGAAACTTGACGATGGCCGAGACATTGAAGGAGAAAGCTTATACCTCCATTCGCCAACGAATTCTGGACGGCACGCTCAAAGTGGGGGATACCTCCGTACGGCAAATTTGTGAAGTTGCTGATGCCAATCTTGCCCTCGTATCGTACTACTACGGTTCAAAAGAAAAACTGTACTTTGCCGTACTTGACCAGTGGTATTTGGAAGCAAGTCAACATTTCAGCAAGAACACGAACGTGCAAAATCCGAAAGAAGAACTCGAACAATTTATATCCACATTTTTATATATGCGAAAACACGACAAGCAATTTCATATGCTTCTAAGACACGAATTGTCGTCCGAAAGTCCTAGGAAAGAGTTTGTCAGCAAGCTCGTTAAGCCATATCTCGAACGATTGCGGAACATTTTGGCCGCCGGTAAGGAGAAAAACGTTTTCAATTACGAATCGTTGGAGTTGATTTCAAAATTCATCATATCGATTCTGGTATACCCTGCTTACGATTCTTTTCTGCTTGAAGCTCAAGATGGCCAAGAATCCGCCTGGGAAGATGAGGTCAGGCAAACGACGAATTTTATTTTTGCCGGGTTGGAAATCCGTTAACCCCAAAAATTCGAAAGCCCCGATGAAAGCTGCGTGGAGCGGTCAATAACAGGCAACTAGCAAAAAGAAGTAAGCGTCAAACCTTCCCACCTCTTCAATCCCGACCATGAGAAAAGGCGCCACTCAAGTCCGAGAAGGTTCAACGCATGAACAATTGTCGGCGGTGCCCGAAACGGGTTCGGCATCGGAAACTTTCAAGGCTGTGCAAATTTGATCTGATAAGACACAAGCCGCGTTCAGCCAAAGCTTGCCGAAAAACAACAGGTGGCCAAAGCCACCTGAAGGTTTCGACTAAACCCAACAACGAAACGATTTTGCCAAAGCTTCTGCGATTTTCAGAACCAGTCGTTTTCGAAATCCAGACTAATAATTTGAGATTTATTTCCTGATGATCCAAAACCGTGATGAAAATAACCGGAATAGCCATCGTCAATGCATTCTTTTTTAACCCAAATTTCGAAAGCCTATAATAACCCGCGGCATTGTTGCCAGAAGGTCAGCATCAGCCTTGCAAATATGTGGATAATTTTCCGTCCGGCTGAGTTAGACTATCCACATGTGGATAGTCTTTCCCCCTCCCCATTGAAGTGGCATGTTCATTTTCCATGTAAAATTTTGTGAATCATCATTCCAAAAAGGCCACCCTGGCTTCGATTCGTTTCCATGCATAGCGTTCGGCGAAGTTCTTCATCAGTTTGAGCACGACAGATCGACCGTGCTGAATGAGCGTCGCCGCGCAGTGAAAGAACTCCAGACGGAACCTTGCAATGGTATAACCTTGATGCACCGGCTCGCAGCAATCGCGTTTGAATCGCTCAAACAAGTTATAGGCAAGCAGCTTGATGAGCAAATCCAGTTCATTCGCTTTAAAATCGCTTGTGGCGATGCGATCGATCGAGAAGCCGTTTTTGGCTTCCTTGATATAATTTTCCATGCAGCAGCGTTGGTTGTAGAAGCGCCACAAATCGATCGGCTCCCATTCCAGATTGGTTACGATCGCTTCATATTGCCAGTCTGTATCGAACACGATCCGGCCTTGTCCGTCATCACACACCTGCGCTTTGCGAATAA